>NZ_JAPWHT010000242.1:0-15549 GCF_027270795.1 Streptomyces sp. ActVer | reverse complement strand
CACCGCCCGCCCGGGTCCGGCACGAGATCGGTCTGCTGGCCCAGGTGAGGAAGGTGCCGACGGACATGTACCGCCTGGCCGACAAGGACGTGCGCGGGGACTTGGTGGCGGCGCTGCGCAAGTACCACAACGCGGCCATCGCCCCCTACAGCGACCGTATGCAGGCCCGCGTCGACGCCGAGTGCGCCCGCCGGGGCCGCGATCTGCTGCACGGCGGAGCGGAGGGGCTGCTCGGGGGACTGGGGCCGGCCATGCGCTGGAGAGCCCCCGTCCTGGAGGTGGAGTACGTGGGCGGCGTCGATCGTGATCTGCACCTGGGCGGCCGCGGTCTGGTCCTGATCCCCTCGTACTTCTGCTGGCAGAAGCCGGTCTCCTTCGCCGACCCCGATCTGCCGCCCGTCCTGTTGTACCCGCTGGCATCGGCAGGCCCCATGCCCGAGCAAAGCGCGGCCGAGGCGCCGTTGTCGGCACTGCTCGGACGCACCCGCGCCGCGGTACTGCTCGCGGTGACGTACGGCGCCACCAACTCGGAGATCGCCCGCGCGGTCTCGGTGTCTCCCGCCAACGCCAGCCACCACACGACGGTGCTGCGCGACTCGGGACTCATCGCCAGCCACCGTCACGCGAACACCGTCCTGCACACCCTCACCCCGCTGGGGGCGGCACTCCTCCGCCTCCCCGACCAGGAGCGGCAGATCACCGTGCAGGACGACTGAAGACCGAACTCGGCTTTCCCGGGGCGGCCGTGACGCCACCGGGCCGCCCACAGTACGGTCGCACGCAGGACGGGAGACGCTGGAAGAGGAACACCCATGGGCCCGAGCGCAGTTGACGCCGTACGTCTGGAGGACGCGGTGCTCACGCGTGCCGCGCAGGCGGGTGACGTCACTGCGCTGGGTCAGCTGCTGGAACGCCACCGTGCAGGCATGCGCGCGGTGGCACTGAGCATCCTGGGGCCAGGCCCGACGTCGACGACGTGCTCCAGGACGCGGCCGTGACCGTGCTCCGCCACGTGGGCGACGTCCGCGACCCGGCGGCCATCGGCCCATGGCTGCGGATGTACGAACTCCTCGTACCGCTCGCCGGGACGGCCTGGGTCGAACAGGGTTCGTCGTCCGGTGAGATAGGGCCCGGCAGCATGGTGCTGTGCGACATCGACCGCCCGCTGACGTTCGCGCACGGTGACGATCTCGTGGGGATCTCCTTCCTCATGCCCGGCCGGAACGTCGCCGGACGCAGCCGTGTCGCGGCCGGGGGGCCGCACATGCTCAGCGGAGCCAACGGACTGGGCCGAGTCGTCCGGCAGTTGACGACCACACTGCACGAGGAGCGCGAGCAACTCTCCGAGTAGGCCTTCGACATCGCGTGCGACCGGCTGCTGGACCTGGTGTGTCTGGCCGCGGAGGGCGGCAACGACTCGGCGCCCACCGGGCAACGAGCGACGGTCGAGGCAGCGATCCGGCGCTACATCCGCGAGCATGCCTGCGACAGGGACCTGGACGTCGTCGGCGTCGCGCGGGCGCTCGGCTGGTCGGCGCGCTATGTCCAGCAGGTGCTGCAGGCGGCCAACACCACTGCGCGCGACCTCATCCGCCGCGAACGGCTGAACGTCGCCCGATCCCGTCTGGCCAGTGCGAGTTGGTCCACGTACTCGATCGCGGAGATCGCCCATTCCTGCGGTTTCGGCAGCCATGCCTCGTTCGCCACCGCGTTCCGTTCGGAGTTCGGCATGACACCTCGCGAAGCCAGGTGTGGCTAACTGTCGGGCGGGCTGAAGTACCGGCGGGGATTGTCGACCAGCATGGTGGTGAGCTGCGCCTCGGTGACGCCGGCGCGGCGCAGCGCCGGGAGCACCTCGTCGTGCAGGTGCGTGTAGTGCCAGTTCGGCGCGATCTGTTCCCGTACGCCGGGCGGGAACCAGTCGATGTGGCACGACGCGTCGTGCGACAGGACCATCCGCTCGGCGAACCCTTCGTGCGTGAGCGTCGCGACGGTCGCCACCCGCTGGTCGCCGGGCAGGAGGATGTCGAGACCGAAGCGGTCCATGCCGACGTACGAGCCGTTGTCGATGAGCTGGTGCAGATAGTCCAGGCCGGCGGTGTCGCCGCTGTGGCCGATGACGACCGCCCCGAGGTCCACGCCCTCGCTCCGCAGGACGTCCTGCGCGACGAGGCCCGTACGGGCACTCGCGCTGGTGTGCACCGTGATCGGAGCGCCGGTACGCAGATGGGCCTGAGCCACCGCTCGCATCACCCGCTCCACTCCCGGGGTGAGTTGCTCCTCGATCGCGCACTTCAGGAACGCGGCCCTGATGTCCGTGTCCGCGATGCCCTCGGTGAGCTCGCGGACGAACAGGCCGGTCATGCCCTCGGGGCCGCCGAGCATCGTGCCCGGCCCGTGGTACCGGAAGAAGTCGGGGACGTCGGCCAGCGTGTAAAGGCCGGTCGCCGCCACGATGTTGAGGTCGACCTGCTCGTTCACCAGGGCGACTCGCGCGACGTTGCGTCCGAGTCCGATGACAGTGGGGTCGACGATGGTGGTGACGCCGGTCGCGGTAAGGGCCTTCAGCCGGGTCACGGCGTCGCTGATGTGTTCCTGCTCGTCCCAGGTCTCCGGAAGGGCCTGCCGGAGTTCCTCGCTGAGAACGAAGACGTGCCCGTGTGTCAGTACGGCGCCGAGGTCACTTGCCGCCACGGGGCCGCGGACGGTCTGTACCTGCGGGGTCGAGGTCATGCGGATCCTTCGGTGCTCGCCCGGGACTCGCCCGTCGGGCGGGCGGCCGGGGTGTGGTGGGAATGGGCTGCTGTCGAACCGTCGCTCCGAGGACGGTCCCGGGTTCGGCCTGGTGACGACTCTTGCAGCGCCGCGGGATGCCGTCTTTCGCGTCGGCGCGCAGTCCTTTCGCACAGACGTGATGTCCGGCCGGGATCGCCGAGCCGGACATCACGTCGACCGCCGAGCCGGACATCATGTCGACCGGGCCACGAGCGTGAACTCCGCAACCTGGTACGAGAGTTGCTCTGAAGGGCTCACCTACCGGCGGGAGCCGAGCCGATCTCCACCACACGAGCCCACGTGGGCGGCGTATCGGGGACGTAACCCGGATCGTCCTCGTCCCACGACCCGGAGTCGTACGGCCGGGGGAACAGCCCTACCACCGTCCGGCAGGACGGCTGCGCGCTCGGCCAGGGTGTCTGACCGTCGGTCAGGGCCACGATGACATCCGGCCGCGGATGGGTACGGAGCGCCTTGGCGAAGCCCGTGCGCAGGTCCGTGCCCCCGCCGCCCAGCAGCGGAATCCCCTCGGCACTGCACAGCGGGTGCACCACCTCGGCGGACGCGTCGCACGGCAGCACGGAGACCAGGTCCCGGCGGCCGCCCACGGCACGGGAGATCGCGGCAACCTCGCGGAGAGCGCCGCCCAGTTCGGCGTCGCTGACCGAGCCCGAGGTGTCGATGATCACGGAGGCCCGGGGCGGTCTGCGCCGGAGACTGGGGAGCACGACGCCCGGCACTCCGGCCGACCGGCGTGACGGACGGCCGTAGCTGTAGTCCTGGCCCGCTCCGGAGCCCGAGGTCGCCGAACGGATCGCCGCGCCCAGCAACTCCCGCCACGGCTGCGGTGGTTGGAACGCCTCGTCGGCCCATCGCTGCCATGCCTTGGGGGCGTTCCCCGGACGGCCCTTGATGCCCTGCGCCACTCGGAACCGAACCGCGTCGCGTTCCTGCGCGCTGAGGCCGTGCGCGCCGTTCGGCCCCAGCTCCCACCCCCTGTCCAGCCCGTCCGCCCCACTGCCGCAGTCCAGCCAGGCGTGGTCCTGGGTGCGCGGCCCGAGCCGGAACTGCCGCAGGTAGTCCTCCATGAGCTGCCCCTGGGGCAGTCCCAGGGAGTCTGGCTCGACGACGTCCTGGGGCCGGGCCAACCCATCGCCGTACACGTCGTCGTTGATCTCGCAGTCCGCGGCGATGTTCATCCGCAGCCTTTCCCCGGGGCCGGTCAGTCCGCGTTCCCTGGCGACCCTGTCACTGCGCCCGTGGTGGTCGCGCAGCAGGTGCGACACCTCGTGCACCCAGACACCGGCCAGCTCCTCCACCGGTGTGTGATCCACGAACGCAGGGGAGACATAGCACCGCCAGTGCCGGTCGACGGCCATCGTCGGCACCGAACGCGACTCCACGGTGTGCAGGGCGAACAGGGCCGTCGCGAGGTAGGGCCGGGCCCGGGCTGCCTGCAGCCGGGCGGCGAAGAGCTTGTCGAGGTCCAGCGCCCTCGGCGGATCCGGGATCACCGGCGGGCCCCGGTGGCGACCGCGGCCCGGGCCGCCGCCCGGTCTGCCCGCCGGGAGATGGACACCGCTCCGGCAAGTCTTTCGATCGATGCCGGAACGTCCCAGTCCTGCTGACGCAGCGAGGCGAGTGTGGTCGCCGGGACGACCACCAGGTCCGGGGCTCCGGTGTCCAGCGCCCGCACCAGAAGCGCCCACGCGGCGTCCCAGCGTGCCTTGTCCGGGCGTTTGCGGACGGCGGCCACGACACCGTCGAGCACGGCCTGGCGCAGATCGCCCCGCTCGGGCAGGGCGGCGGACTCCGGATCGGCGAGCAGCAGTTCGGGGTCCGGGAGGTCCATCCGGTCCAGCCCGGCCAGCAGTTCCAGACCGGGGCCGTCGCCCACCGTTCCCCTGACGAGCAGGGACAGCACCTCCCTGGAGGAGCCGGCCGCGGTCGCGAAGGCGATCAGGCACAGGGTCATCTCCCAGCTGCGGGGTGACGGCCAAGGCCCGCCCCGGCGCGTCTCGTTGCTCGGCAGCCGGTGTACGAGGCCGGGGCGGGCGGAGAGGAGTTCGCACACGGCACGGCGGGCGAAGCTCACCGCCTCCGGCAGCCGCTCCGGATCGAGCCGCGGCAGTGTGGCCCGCGGCCAGGTCCCGCCCAGACCGCGAACCACCACGTCGTGGTCATGGGTCCACTGGAGATGGACGAACCGGTTGGCCAGGGGCGGGCTCAGCTCCCAGCCGTCGGCCGCCGAGGAACGCGGATTGGCGGCGGCCACGATGCGTACGCCGGGAGGCAACTGCAGGGCGCCGATGCGCCGTTCGAGTACGACGCGAAGCAGCGCGGCCTGCACGGCCGGCGGCGCGGTGGACAACTCGTCCAGGAACAGCAGCCCGCGGCCGGCCCGTACCAGTCGGACCGCCCAGTCCGGCGGGGCCATCGGGACGCCCTGTTCCGCGGGATCGTCGCCGATGACGGGCAGTCCGGAGAAGTCCGACGGCTCGTGCACGCTGGCGATGACGGTGGTCAGCGGAAGGTCCAGGGACGCGGCGAGTTGTGTCAGGGCCGCGGTCTTGCCGATGCCCGGCTCGCCCCACAGGAGGACGGGCAGGTCGGCGGCGACGGCCAGCGTGAGGGCCTCCAGTTGGATGTCGGGGCGCGGTTCCGTGGTGGTGTCGCGCAGACGGGCCAACAGGTCGCCTGCGATGTCCAGTTGGGAAATGTGGTGCGTCGGGTCGGAGGGTGCGCTGGGCGCGGCGAACGGGCTGTATGAGGGCATGTTTGATCACCTGAGGGTTCGTGGAGCGGCGAGTGAGGCAGGGGCGAGTAAAGACAGGGGTGCGAAGAGAGCAGGCACGAGTGGAAGACAGGGAGAGATGTCCCTGGATCAGCGGCCGGTCGTGTGGCGTGGATGGGAGCGGTGGCCGGGAGGGCGAGGCAGACTCGGGCGGACGCGGCCGGGTCCCGGGCCGGCGAGGTCCGCCCGGAAGAGCCCGTAGATGATGCGCCGCCGTGCGGCCGCCTCCAGTTCGTCCCGCAGCGCGCCGTCGCGCAGCAGTGCGTCGGGACCCAGCAGGCCCTCGACGACGGCCAGTGCTCCGGTGATGTCGCCGTGGTGGAGGCGTTCCCGGACACCGGTGAGGCAGTCCGGACGACGATGGGCCGTGTCGATGGTCTGGAGGCAGGGGAGTGGTGTGCCGGTCAGCTCGGCCAGGAGTTCCTCCCGGCGGATCTCACCGGGGTCGTGGTCCAGTGGGGACAGGACACCGTCGACCAGGCCGATCCGGTGCTGTTCTCCCCGGCATTCCACGAGGTGCGGTTGCCCTGGCAGGGCGGGGGCCCGCTCGCGGGTCCGGAAGGGACCTGTCGGGGAGTGGTCCGGTACCAACGCCGAAGCGACCAGCGGGTGCAGCTGATCGATCTCGATCGAGCCACTGCGGATCAGTTCCAGGTCGGGCAGCGTCCAGGTCGCCGCGTCGGGCAGGACCGGCAGCGCGGCGGTGGCCCCTTTCGTGGGCGCCACCGCGACGGTGAATCCAGGCACCCCCGTGCCCTCGCCGTCCGCGACCAGGTCCAGCAGCAACCGCTGCCCGGATCCCAACCGCACGGCGACGGTTCCGGTGGACCGTCCCTCGGCGCGGAGCAGTATCTCTGCCTCGGCGGCCCACCGGCCGACGGCACAACGTGGATCCCACGGCACCGGCTCCAGCTCCGGCACAGCCGGGTTCACCAGGGTGAGGCCCTCACCTGCCGTCACCGAGGGAAGGCCCTTGCCGGTCGGCCGATCGGCTCCCGACCGGACCCGTAGCTCATCGCTCCTGCGCGCGTCCCACAGATGACGGTGCAGATCGAGGCGGAACCGCCGGTTCGGCCGGGGGTGCGGGTGACGGCGGCTGCCGGCATCGGCATGGGAGTCGTCCCACAGGGCGAGGCTGATGCGCTGACCGGCGCCCGCCCAGGCGGGCGCCGTCCGGACCACCAGACACACCGTGCCGGGGCTGGCCCGCGTGCCCGGGCCGTCACGCTCCACCGCGTCGTACCGCGTCAGGGCGATCGTCAGGCCAGGGCGCAGCAACCCGTGGGGAGCGATCCTCGGCAGGTGCCAGCGCAGCAGGTCGGGAGCCAAGTGGCGGAGATCCGCGCGGACTTGGGCGGCGAGGTCCCGGCCTCGGGTACGAGCCAGGGACCG
The DNA here is from genome assembly GCF_027270795.1 of Streptomyces sp. ActVer. Taxonomy (NCBI): domain Bacteria; kingdom Bacillati; phylum Actinomycetota; class Actinomycetes; order Kitasatosporales; family Streptomycetaceae; genus Streptomyces; species Streptomyces sp. ActVer. The sequence goes on along the minus strand of NZ_JAPWHT010000242.1, from coordinate 8,588 downwards.
CAGATCGAGATCGACGTCGACGCCGGCGGCGGCGCACGCCCCTGCCCAGTCCCCGGCACGGCGGCGGGCGGATGCGGTCTCGATCATGGAGGGCGGCACGGCGAACTCCCGCACGCGCGGCCAGAAGGAAAGGCGGAGATCCTCGTACGCGGTGTCAGTGAGCATCAGCACTCACCTTGCGCGGACGGGACCCCCATTCTGTGAACAGAGTGAGTCGTCATCGCGAGCGACAGTAGCGCCCTCACGTCGACCTGTCAGGTGGTTTTCCGTGGCGGTCAGTTCCGGCCACCTGGATCCGCTAGGGCCTGGAGCAGGGCGGCCACGACCTGCCGCAGCCGCGGGGACGGGTCCGAGGTGAGGGCCGTGAGTCGCTCGTGCAGCGCATCGCGGTCCGGTGGTGGCGCGAAGCCGACCTCGAGCCACTGCTTCAGAGCGTGCGCGGCGCTGCACCGGACCGGCTCCTGAGGGTCGTCGAGCCCCCGCACCAAGCGGCGTACGTCCTCCTCGGCGCCGTAGTTGTCCTGACCCGGGCCATCGCGGTCTTCCGGGACGAGCAGTGGGAGCACCGCGGCCCGGACCTCGGTCTCCTCGGCGCTGTCGGCCAGGTGCCGCAGGTCCGGCAGGGCGTCCGCCAGCCCGATCAGGGCATAGCCCGTCCGCCAGGCGGTGCTCGGCTCGGCCGTGAGGCGAGCGATCAGGGCCCGGGTCACGGGCCGACGTTCCCAGAGGCGCAGCCCGCCGTAGACGGCTGCGCCCAGGCCGTCGACGGCACCTGTCTGCACGTCCGTGTCAGGGTCGTCGAGCAACGGGAGCAGGAGCCACACGGCGTCCCATCTCCCGCACTCGCCGATGGCTTTCGCGGCGGCGGCACGGGTCGGTCCCGGTATCGCCGTGTCGGCGATGACGCCGCGCAGGTGATCCACGGCGGTCCCGGTGTCCACCTCTCCCAGCGCGTGAGCGGCCGCCGGACCGGCCACGGGGTCGCGAAGCCATCGCCGTGCAGGGCCGATCAGTTGCTGGTCGCCCGGCTGTTCCAGCATGTGCAGCAGACGAGCTGCCACGGCCGGGCTCTGTTCCCCGTCGAGCGCGGTGGCAAGGGCCTCACGAATCTGCGGCGTCTCCACGCCGGACAGCCGCGACGCCACCGCGATCCGTACATCGGGTGACGGGTCGCGCAGCCCCGAGAGCAGCGAGTCCAGCAGTCGCTCGGTGCACCGGCGCGGCAGCAACGTGAGTGCCTCAATGCGTGCGGCGCCGTCGCCGTGCCGGGCCGTCCGGATCACCTCGGCCCTCACGGCCGGATCGTCCCTCAGCTCGTAGATCAGGCTCCGGGCCCGTCCCCACACAGCGCCGTCCGGATCGCCGAGCAGGCTCACCAGCGCCGGGACATCGCCGGGCACGCCCAACGCCGTCAGGCCGACGAGAGCGTTGATACGGACGTGGTGCTCCGGGTCGTCGAGCAGCTTCGTGAAGGCACGCACGATCCCGTCGCCCTGAAGCCCAAGGTGGATCGCGGCGAGCGAGGCCCTGCGGCGCACCCATGGATCCATGTCGCCCATCAGGAGCGGCAACACCTTCTCGCCCGCCTCCGGCACCCCGAGCCGGCCGAGGCCGATGGCCGCGGCCTCGCGCACCTGGGGCACCGGGTCACCGGCCGTCTCGGCGAGCACCCAGGCGTGCTCGCGACGGCCGACCTTGCCCAGCCCCTTCGCCGCCGCCACGCGACGCTGCGTATTCCGACCCGCCAACTCCCTCAGGAAGAAGGCGATCTGGTGCTCCGATCCCATGTCACACCCCGGAAAGGAAGACCCCCGAGCTGCCCGGAGGTTGTACGGCCCGAGCGGGTCCGCCGAGGATCACAGCCCGCGGGCGAAGGAGTCGAGGACGGCGAAGTCGGTGTCGAGCAGCCCGACCCGGGCGTCGACATGATGGAGAAGCGCCGGGCCCCCGTGGTGCGAGGCGACGAAAGCGCGGTCGGTGTCGTCGAGGTCGTCGTCGACCCAGGCGAACGGGCGGCCCTCGGCGTGTGCGACGAGGTGACGGGTCTTCCAGAACGTTCCGTCCGGGCGTATGTCATGTGTCGTGGGCCAGTCCACGACCGGCAACTGCGGAAGGCCGATGACAGGCCCGATGAACGTGTTGGCCTCCGCGCCCCAGGTGGTTGCCCACACCAGGTCATACTGCTCGCCCAACTCCCTTAGCCGGGAACCGTGTTCGGGGTTGAGCCACACTCGCAGAGGCTTCACATGGGCCCGCGGTGTACCGGGGTGCTGGGAGATCCAGCCCTCGGGCTTCATCCGATGCGTGCCATACCCCGCGGGCCGCCGGTGCGGCTTGGCGGCGTAGGGGTTGAGCGGCCCGTCCACGTCGAGGTAGAGAAGCGGCCGGTTCATGCCGATACCCCCATTTCCATCGCTGCTCCCGCCCCGCGGTCGGCTTGTTCACGCGACTCCCGGCCAGGTGGCGGTCACCAGCCAGAGTCGCGATGTCAGCCGTACGCCGGTGTCCGACTCGTAGGCGCGGAAGGCATCGACCGCCGCGCGCCGGGCACGCTCCGTGGCCTGCGGGTCGGTGTCCCGCAGCCAGTGCCGCATGGGGCCCCAGCCGAAGAGGAAGGTCGCGGCGTCCTCCGCGTCCGCGCCCCACAGCTGAGTCCGTTCGATCGCCTCGGCGTCGGCGTCCTCGAACCCGGCGTCGCGCAGCACGCCCGTGGTGCGCTCGGGGTCGGCGAAGGAGGCGGGGCCTGTCTTCGTGTCCTGGGACAGGTCGGGCAGGGGCACATGCTCGGCGACGGCGGCAAAGATGACGGACTGTTCCATTCGGCTGAAGGCCTGCGGGCAGACGAAGGCGAGGCGTCCGCCCGGCCGCAGAGCCCGTCCGACGTTGGCGAACGCGGCCACCGGATCGGCGAAGAACATCACCCCGAAGCGGCTGAGCGCCACGTCGAAACCCGCCTCGGGAAAGGGATACACCTGGGCGTCGCCCTGTACGAAGGAGACGTTGTCGAGCTTCTGGTCGGCGGCGCTCGCCCTGGCCCGCTCCAGCATCGGCACGGACAGGTCGACACCGAGGGCATGGTCTCCTCGGCCGGCCGCGAGGCGGGTGAGACGTCCGTTGCCGCAGCCGATGTCGAGGACCGCGTCCGTGTCCTTGATACGGGCGGCGGCCAGAAGAGGCTCGTTGGCGGCGTCGTTGAGATTGTCGTAGCGCTTCTGGTGATCGGCCCAGTGGGTGCCCTCATAGCCGTTCCAGGCCTCGGCCTGATGCGTGTTCACGATCGTCTCGTCCGTCATACGTACATGGTGAGGCCCGCTTTGTCGCGTGTCACCGCGTCGGGCGGAGCGCGGGCGGCGGCGTCAGGCGGAGGCGGCCCCCTGGTACTGGTCGCGGTGTGCTCGAGCCGAGGTCATCAGGCCGTCCAGGGCATCGCGGGTCTGAACGAGTTCCGCGATGTGCGCCGTGAGCCGGTCGCGTTCCTGGCCCATGCGTTCGAGGGCGGCGTCCGAGTTCTCCTCGCTGGGAGAGTCGACGCAGGGGAGCAGTTCGGTGATGGTCCGGCTGGACAGGCCGGCCGCGTACAGCCGCTGGATGAATGTGACCCGCTCGACCTCGTAGTCCGTGTAGTGCCGCTGGCCACTGGCGCTGCGGGTGCTGGTGAGCAGGCCCTGTTCCTCGTAGTAACGCAGCGACCGGACGCTGACGCCGGCCCGTTCCGCGAGCTCTCCGATGCGCATGCCGTTCTCCCCGCTCTCCGTTGTGACCTGCGACACAGGCCTTGCCTCTGACGTCAATGTCAGGTTTTAGCGTAACCGCTGTGCCCGGAACCCGGGCCGACGGATCGCGAAGGAGTCCTGAAGTGACGAGCCTGTTCCAGCGCCATCAGCTAGGCGAACTGACGCTGCCCAACCGTGTCGTGATGGCCCCCATGACTCGGGTGAGGGCGGCTGCAGGGGGCCTCGCGACGCCGTCGATGGCGACCTACTACGCCCAGCGTGCGACCGCCGGGCTGATCGTGACCGAGGGGGTCCAGCCGAGTCTGATCGGGCAGTCCAACCCGGGCACGCCCGGTCTGCACACCGAGGAGCAGCAGGCCTCGTGGCAGCCGGTGACAGATGCCGTGCACGCCAACGGAGGGCGGATCTTCGCCCAGCTCATGCACGGCGGGCGCGTCTCGCATCCCGACACCACGGGCATGCGGCCCGTCGGCCCGTCCGCCGTGCCCGCCGTCGGCGACGTGTTCACGCCGAACGGACCCCAGCCCGCACCCGTGCCCCGCGCGCTGGAGACCCCGGAAGTCCCGGAGCACGCCCGCTCCTACGCCGACGCGGCACGCCGGGCCGTGGACGCGGGATTCGACGGAGTGGAACTGCACGGAGCCAACGGATACCTGATCTCGCAGTTCCTCTCCACCAACGCCAACCTGCGCACGGACCGGTACGGAGGCTCTGTGGCCCACCGGATCAGGTTCGCCGTCGAAGCGGTGTCCGCGACCGTCGAGGCGGTCGGCGCGGCGCGCACGGGCATCCGGCTCTCCCCGGGCGGGACCTTCTGGGGCGTGCGGGAGTCGGACGTCACGGAGCTCTACACCGCCCTGCTCGGCGAGTTGGCCCGGCTGGAGTTGGCGTACGTCCATCTCGAAGCGACCTCGGACGAAGAGGTGCTGGTCGCGCTCCGCCGTGCCTGGCCGGGGACACTCGTCATGAACCCGGTCGTCCCCATGGGCCCCAAGCAGACCGGCAGGTCCGAGGCCGACCACTGGCTCGGTCTGGGCGCGGACCTCGTCAGCTTCGGCCGCGGCTTCATCGCCAATCCCGACCTGGTGGAACGCCTGCGCACGGGTGTCCCCGTCGCGCCCGTCGACGAGGCGACCTACTACCAGGGCGGCGACGCCGGATATCTGACGTATCCGGCGCACCAGTACAGCGCCTGACACCGGTGGTCCGACCGGGCGGCTCGCCCGGCGGCGCGCCGCCCGCCGGCTCCCGAACCCTGGATCCGGTCGCCCCGGTCAGACGACGCCGCGGTCCAGTTCGTCGAGTCGGCCGGTCTCCAGGTGCGCGATGTCACCGCCCGAGTCCAGGGCCGCGTCGAGGAGGAAGGCGAGTGAAGTGCCGTACACAGGGACCTCGTTCGGCTCGTCGACGAGGTGGAGGCGCGGGCGGTTCGTGTCCTCACTGTCGGACGGTGCTTCCTCGATCCGGCAGACGACCCAATGGGTGGTCCCTGTAGGGGAGTTGTCGACAGCGCCGAGACTCCGGCCGTCCGCGAGGTCGATGATGACGGCGATCGAGTGCGCGCGGTGGCCGCGCCACACCGTGCGGCGGTCGGCGATGGGCCGCAGTCGCCAGGCGCCGTCGAACAGTGTCGCGGAGCCGACACGACTGTAGAGCGCCACCACGTCCGCGCACCCCTCGAACCAGAGCCCGTCCGGAGACTGCGCGGGGGTGGTGGCATGGTCGCGCACGATCCGGTCGATCACGTCGTCCATCTCGACGACCGCCGAAGTGAGATGCCAGCCCGCCACCGGCCGCAGTGATCCGTCGTCGTCCTGGCCGACTCCCACGAGTCGACGATGATCGCGCACTGCGACCATCCCTCGCTCCTGATGTCCTGGCTGCCGGGACGCGTCAGGCTGGACGAAGAGGACGTGCCCCGCAGGACCGAGCTGCTGGCTCGGCAACTCGTCGACATCCATGGGCTGTTCGTGCCGACGCGGACACGACCGCGTACGTACCAGGCTTGGACGGCAGCCGGTCGCGTGCGGTTGCCCGAAGGCACGCTGCGGCCCGAGCTGTGGCAACGGGTCGTGGATGTCATCCGTCGACCGCCTCCGCCCTACCGGGCCTGATTCCTGCACCGCGACTTTCATCCCGGCAATGTCCTCTTCACCGGCCACGGCGCGGATTTGGCGGTCACCGGGGTCGTGGACTGGGTGGAAACCTCCTGGGGTCCGGCCGACCTGGACGTGGCCCACTGCTCCACCGCGCTCGCCCTGCTGCACGGCGTCGACGCCGGAATGCGCCTGGCCGACGACTATGTGGCAGCCGGGGGAGCGCTCGACGGGGAGCCCGGAGCCCACCTGTACTGGCGTCTGCTGGATGCCCTCGCCTTCGCACCGGACGCGGAGAAGGTCGCCGGGCCCTGGCGGGAGCTCGGCCGGCACGACCTGACACCCATGACGCTCACCGACCGGCTGGAGGACTACCTCCAGGCACTCTTCAGCCGTTACGGATGACTCCGTAACGGACGACTCGGCTACGGGCGACTCAGCTGAGGCCGACTCCGCTACGAAGGACCGTGCCCGACCGCGCTACGAGAGCGGGGCGCGTCAGCTCGGGGCGTCGTCCGGTCCGCCGTCGTTCTCCTCCACCGGAGGCATGAAGGCGCGCAGCCACCGCTCCGTCTGGGCGACGTGCGCCTCGGCCGCGCCGGCGGCGGCGCCCGGGTCGCGGTCGGCGATCGCCGTGGCGAGGACCCGGTGGTCCGCGTCGCTCTTGCGCCGCATCTCCGGGCCCTCGGGGAGGGTGAAGACCTGGTACTTGCGGGAGCGGGCGCGGAAGACCGCGAGCAGGGAGGCGAGCGTGGGGTTCTCGGCGGCCCGCGCCACCTCGGCGTGGAAGCGGTGGTCGAGCTCCGAGGCCTCGGTGGGGTCCTCGGTGGCCTCCATGGACTCGATGAGCGAGTAGAGCGTCTTCACCGTCTCGGGGGTCCGGCGCGCGGCGGCCTTGGCGGCCACGTGTGCCTCCAGCACCCGCCGGATCTCGTAGACCTCCAACAGGCCCGACAGCGGCAGGAGTTCGAGGGTCAGCGAGAGGCTTCCGATGACGTCCTCGGGCCGGAGCTGGGAGACGTAGGTGCCCGAGCCGTGCCGCGGCTCCACCACACCGAGGGCCGCGAGCATCCGTACGGCCTCGCGCAACGGACCCCGCGAGACGCCCAGTTCCTCGCCGAGCTCGGCCTCGGGCGGGATGCGGTCTCCCGGGCCCAGGCGCCCCGTCGCGATCATGTGACGCAGACCGTGGAACGCCTTGTCGACTGCGGACATCCGATTCCTCCCCTGACAGGCCGGCGGCACCACCGAAACCCTCGGGCACTGTAGTCAGTCATCTGATGTCTCGGATGTATCGGCCGGGAGTCATCTGATGACTTTCGCTGCATGACCCTTGCGAGGCCGGAAAACGCCTGCCAGGATGCCGAGTCATCATACGTGTCGCCGTCATCCTCTGATGTCTGGTGGCACTCGGGTTCGGTAGATGTGGAGTGATGTGAGCGAGACCGAGGTCACCACCGCCCCGCGTCCCCTGCTGCTGGCGGACGGCCGGCCCGCCGCCCGGGCGTGGTCGCTGGACCCCGTCATGAAGCACCTGAACCACGGCTCGTTCGGGGCGGTCCCGCTGGTGGCGCAGGAGCGGCAGAACGAACTGAGGGCCGAGATGGACAGCTCCCCGGTGGTGTGGTTCCCCGCACTGCCGCAGAAGATCGCCGACGCCCGGGTCGACCTCGCGGCCTTCCTGCGGGCCACCCCCGACGACCTCGCCCTGGTGCCCAACGCGAGCGCCGGAGTCAGCGTCGTACTCAACGCTCTCCCGCGCCGACGCGGAGGCGCGATCGTCGTCACCGACCACGGCTACGGGGCCGTGACCATGGGTGCCGAACGGCTGGCCCGGCGCTGGGGCGGCGAGGTCCGCACCGCCAGGGTGCCGCTCGACGCGGACGAGGAGCAGGCCTACGAAGCCGTGATGGCGGAGACCGACGACGCCACGGACCTGATCGTCGTCGACCAGATCACCTCGGCGACCGCCCGCCGGATGCCGGTCGAGCGGATCGGCGCCGAGGCCGCGCGGCGCGGGATCCCCCTGCTCGTGGACGCCGCGCACGCCCCCGGCCTGATCGCCGCCCCGCTCGACGGCCTGACGTGCGACTTCTGGGTCGGCAACCTGCACAAGTGGGGCTGCGCGCCGCGCGGGACCGCAGCGCTGGTCGCACGAGGCGCGCAGCGCGAGGACCTCTATCCGCTGATCGACTCGTGGGGCGCCCCCGATCCCTATCCCGACCGCTTCGACCAGCAGGGCACGGTGGACGTCACCGGCTATCTCGCCGCGTCGACGGCACTGGACTTCGTCGACCGCACCTGGGGCTGGGACACCGCTCGCCAGTACATGGACGACCTGGCCGGCTACGCCGAGCGCCTTGTCGGAGCCGCCTTCGCCGAACTCGGCGCCGTCCCCGGCACCGTCGACGTGGGCATGCCCGTTCCCGGGATGCGGCTCGTCCGGCTGCCCGAGGGGCTGGCCGCCAGCCGGATCGAGGCGGACGCGCTGCGCGACCGAGCGGCCCACGAACTGGGCGTGGAGGCGGCCTTCACCAGCTTCGACGGCATCGGCTACATGCGGCTGTCCGCACACGTCTACAACACCGCCGCCGACTACGAGTACTTCGCCGAGGACTGCGTCCCCGTCATCGGCGAATGGGCCCACGCGGCCCACTGACAGCCCGGTGCGTCGACACCGCGACACCACGACTTCGCCACCGCGATGCCGGCCAGGTTGTCGTTGGCCAGTGACGGGTGGCAGACGTGGCAGGAGACG
>NZ_JAPWHT010000241.1:0-15714 GCF_027270795.1 Streptomyces sp. ActVer | reverse complement strand
ATGCCCGGTTCTGGCGGAGGCGTACCGCGGCGGGGTGGCGGCTTCGCCGGGCAGGGCGAGGATGACCTGGACCGGTTCGGGCTCTCTCCGGAGGCGCTGGCCGAGCGGCGGCCCGGGATCGTGGTGGGGCAGTTGTCGGCGTGGGGAGCGTACGGGCCGTGGGGCGGGCGGCGGGGGTTCGACAGTCTGGTACAGGTGGCCACCGGCATCGCGGCCGTCGAAGGATCCGGGGAGAAGCCCGGCGCGTTGCCCGCGCAGGCTCTCGACCACGGCACGGGGTATCTGCTGGCGGCCGGGGTGCTGCGCGCGGTCACGGAGGGGCTGGACGAGGGCGGGACACGGTTCGTACGGCCGGCGTTGGCGCGGACGGCGGCCTGGCTGACGGCCGGGGACGGGGCTGGGCAGGGTGGGGCAACGGAGGATGCCTCGTACGGTGATCCGGCGCCCTGGCTCGCGGAGGCGGACAGTGCTCTGGGCAGGCTGCGGTACGCCCTGCCGCCCGTCTCCTTCGCGGGCGGGCCGAGCGACTGGCCGCGGCCGCCCGGGCCCTGGGGTGCGGATGCGCCGCGCTGGGTCTGAGTCGGAGGGCGGCCGGGCGCGTATGGATGGGCGGAATGTCGTGTGCGTGAGCGGAATACGGTTCCGCCAGTTGTTTGCCAGGACTTGCCCGGACCTGGACAACTGGTGAAGATCTTGAGGTGAGTTCGATAAGACCGACTGCCGACGCGGGTGGCGAGGCTGGCGCGCCCCGGGTGAGCGCGGCCGTCGTGCGGCGCTCCGTCGCCGTCCTCGCCCTGGTGGCCCTGGCCGCGCTGATCCCGTTCCTCGGGCCGCCCACCGCACTGCGCGGAACGGGAGAGGCCGCCGCTCCCGGCGTTCGCGGGATCGCGCTGCTGAGGACGGTCCTGTTCGCCGCGGTGTGCGTATCGGCGGGTGAGCTGTTCGTCGCGCGGCTGGCCCGAAGGGTGCCGGGCGCGCCTCTGGAGGACGCGCCCCGCAGTTGGGCCCCGGCTGCGGCCGCCGCCGGTTTCGTCGCCGCGCTCGGTCTCGCCTCGGTGGTGGCCACCGGCAATCTGGTGCCGCGCAGCCTCTCCGACATGGACATCGGCGGGCTCTACCAGACCCGGGACGGCGCGCTCGCGCTGCTGGAGGTCAACGCCTTCGCCGTGATGGGCCTGTGCGCCCTGTCGCGCCGCCCGGGCAGCCAGGTGTGGCCGCTGGCCGCGGTGGCCGTCGCGGAGGCGCTGCGCGCCCACCCCACCACGGAGCAGAGTCCGCTGATCGGCTCCGGTCTGACACTCGTTCATGTGACGTGCGCGGCCCTGTGGGCGGGCGGGCTGCTGTACGTCCTGCGCACGCTCCACCGGTGGCGGAACACGGCCCCCGGGGAGGGCGTCGCGTTGTTGGGCCTCTACGCGCGCGTGGCGGCCGTCCTGCTCGCCGCGATCACCGCGACGGGGGTGGGCAGCACCCTGCGCCGGATGCCGCCCGGCACGGTCCTGGATCAGCTGACGACGACGGCGTACGGACGCACCCTGCTCGCCAAGGTGCTCCTCGTGGTCGCCGTCGCCGTCCTGGCCCTGTGGGCCCGCCACCGGCTGCACCGGGCGGCCGACCCGCTCACCGCCTACTCCCCCGCGCGCGCGGAGGTCGTGGTCCTGGGCGTGGTGGTCGCGGTCTCGGCGGTGCTCACCGCGGTGCCTGTGCCGATCCGCTGGTGACCTCCGCGGCCGGCCGGGTGGGTCAGTTGGCGGTCAGTCGGCGACCATGACCTTGAGCGCGGTGCGCTCGTCCATCGCCTTGTAGCCGTCCGGCACGCCTTCCAGACCGACGGTCAGGTCGAAGACGGGCGACGGGTCGATGGTTCCGTCGAGGACGTCGGGCAGCAGCTCCGGGATGTACGTGCGCACGGGCGCGACCCCGCCGCGCAGGGCGATGTTCCGGTCGAACATGACGCTCAGGTCGAGGCCGGTGCCGCTGCCGTGCGGAACGCCGACGAAGCCGATCGCACCGCCGTCACGGGTGATGCTCACGGCGGTCCTCATCGACTGCTCGGTCCCGACGGCCTCGACGACGGCGTGCGCGCCCTGGCCGCGGGTGAGTTCGCGTACCGCCTCGACGGCCGCGTCCCCGCGCCCGGCGACGACGTCGGTGGCTCCGAAACGGCGTGCGATGTCCGTACGGGCCTCGTGGCGCCCCAGCGCGATGATCCGGTCGGCGCCGAGCCGCTTGGCCGCGAGAACGCCGCACAGGCCGACGGCGCCGTCACCGACGACAGCGACCGTGGCCCCCGCGCGGGCGCCCGCGCCGAGTGCCGCGTGATGGCCGGTCCCCATGACGTCGGAGAGCGTCAGGAGGGCGGCCAGCAGACGGTCGTCGGAGGCGGCCTCGGCGGGCAGCGCGACGAGCGTGGCGTCGGCGAACGGGACGCGCACGGCCTCTCCCTGCCCGCCGTCGGACCCGACCGAGCCCCAGAACCCGCCGTGCTCGCAGGACGTGGTGAGCCCTTCGCGGCAGTAGTCGCACACCCCGTCGGACCACATGAAGGGCGCGACGACGAGGTCACCGCGCCCGACCCCGGTCACCTCCGCACCGGTCTCCTCGACGATCCCGAGGAACTCGTGTCCGATGCGCTGGCCCGGCTGCCGCGCCGACTCGCCCCGGTAGGCCCACAGGTCGCTGCCGCAGATGCAGGAGCGCAGCACGCGGACCACGGCGTCGCCCGGATTCCGCACCACCGGGTCGGGCACGTCCTCCACACGCATGTCGAACGGGGCGTGGATGGTGGTGGCGCGCATGGCTGGATCCTGCTTCCTGCTCAGGTGGTGAGGGTGCGCCTCTCACGGTACGTCGCCGGGGGCACGGGCTGCGCGCCGGCGGCCCCCAGCACCCCTCTGGCCAGCAGATACTGCGCCGCGATGTACGTGATCATGATCCAGAAGTCGGGCCGTGGAAGCTGTGGCCGCTCGGCGACTCCGGTCGCGATGAGGGTGTCCGAAAGCATGAACAGGGCACCGCCGACGCCCGCGAGGAGCCCGAGTCGTGCGGCCCCGTACGCCATCGCGGTCAGAAGCAGGCTGTAGCCGGCGACCGGGACACGGAGGTCGGCGGGGAGACCGGGCCACAGGAGGGCGACGGTGGTGACGAGGGCGAGGGCGTACGCGACTGCCGTCAGCCAGGTGGCACGCGCGCGTGGAGGCCGTTTCCCGGCGAGTGCGGTGGTCCGCCGGAAGAGCAGCAGGTAGCAGACGTGGCCCGCCGCGAAGGACGCCATCCCGGCGAGGAAGGCCGGCTCGGCGTCGAACAGGAGCAGGACGTCTCCGCCCCAGCCGAAGAGCAGCGCGGCGACGAGGAGCCGGGGTCCGCCGCACACGCGCGCGTAGACGGCGAGCAGGGGCATCAGGAGGGGCTTGGCCACCGTATGGCCGGTCTCGTACCCGGCGGCCAGGGAGACGAGATCCGCGACCGTCACCAGGCCGAGGGCAACGAGCAGCACGCGCGCGTGGCGCGCGTTCACTTGGCGGGCTCCGGCTCCGTGACCGGCTTCTCCTGGGATGTAATGACCCTCTCCTGGGCCGTGACGGCTTCCTCCGAAGAGGCAGCCCCCTCCGAAGCCGAGGCGGGCGACGGCACCGGCTGCCACCCCGGCCCCCGGAACATCCGCCCGGCCCGCTCCCGCCAACTCCCCGCGGTCCGCAGGTCCCTGGCGATGGCGGCGTACTCGTGGGTGGCGACCCGGATCGGGTTGTACGTGTCGATGTTCTTGGTCAGCCCGTACACCGGCCGCTCGGTCTCCGCGACGAACGACCCGAAGAGCCGGTCCCAGACGATCAGGATCCCGCCGAAGTTACGGTCCAGATAGCCGCCCTGGGAGGCGTGGTGGACGCGGTGGTGCGAGGGCGTGTTGAAGACGAACTCGAAGGCCCGGGGCAGCTTGTCGATGCGCTCGGTGTGGATCCAGAACTGGTACACGAGGTTCACCGACGAGCAGAACGCGAGCGCGGCCGGATGGACGCCGAGCGCGATGAGCGGCACGTAGAACGGCCACACGGTCCACGTCGTCCAGGGCTGGCGCAGCGCGGTGGTGAGGTTGAACTTCCGGCTGGAGTGGTGCACGACATGGCAGGCCCAGAGGATCCGGATCACGTGGTGCCCGCGGTGCGACCAGTAGTAGAAGAAGTCCTGCGCCAGCAACATCAGTGGCACGGTCCACCACAGGACGGGCACCCGCAGTGGTGTCAGCTCATATATCGCCGTGTAGACGGCGACGATCGGGATCTTCCACAGAAGGTCGAAGGCCAGACTCCCCAGACCCATGCCGACACTCGTGGCGGCGTCCTTCGTCTCGTACCCGGCGGCAGCCCCGTCGGCGGCTGGATGGATCCGGACGCTCACCACCTCGATCACGGTGAGCAGCACAAACGCGGGTATCGACCACAGCACAACATCGGGCAGGTTCGGCATGCAAGCACCGTAGAACCGCTGGTGGACCGCGGCTAGACGTTGTTACCCACAAGTATTACCGGGGGTATGCGCTTGCTTCTTGGTGATCTCCGCCAAGGAGCCGGCCGGCTCGGCCCACCGCGCGAGCGCCTCGACGCCAGGGCGTGACCGTCACACGCCGGCCGCCCCCAGCAACGCGCCCGCCCCATAGGTGACCGCCATGGCCAGCGCCCCGCCCGCCACGTTCCGCAGCATCGCCCGGCGCGGGTCCGCGGCGCCCAGGCGGGCGCTGGTCCAGCCGGTCAGGACGAGGGCGGCGAGGACCGAGACCACGGTGACGGCCAGGCGCCAGGCGGCGGGAGGCAGCACCATCGCCAGCAGCGGGAGCAGTGCCCCGGCCGTGAACGCCAGGAAACTCGCCCAGGCCGCGTGCCACGGGTTCGCCAGTTGGTCCGGGTCGATGCCGAGCTCCACGCGCGCGTGGGCCCTCAGCGCGTCCCGTTCCGTGAGCTGCTGCGCCGCCTCCAGGGCCACGTCCCGCGAAAGACCCCGGTCCTCCAGCAGCTCGGTGAGTTCCTCCAGCTCCGCCTCCGGCTCGTCCCGCAGCTCCCGCCTCTCCGCGGCGAGGGCGGCCTTCTCCGAGTCCCGCTGGGTGGAGACGGACACGTACTCCCCCGCGGCCATCGACATGGAGCCGGCGAGCAGACCGGCCAGCCCGGCCGTCAGCAGGGCCGAGCGGGCGTCCGTCGCGCCGGCCACGCCGACGACGAGGCCCGCGGTGGACACGATGCCGTCGTTGGCACCGAGAACGGCCGCCCGCAGCCAGTTCAGCCGCTCGCCCAGCGCCCCGCCGTGGGCCTCGTCATGCGTCTGTTCCGTCACATGCGGGAGCATCGCACCCGGGACGTCACCAGACGCGTACCGACCCTCCCCGCGCGAAGACCGGACTCGTCGCGTCCGCCGGGGGCTGTCCCAATGGTTCGGCGATCTCCTGCGCCGTCGGGCCCGCCTTCGCCGCGATGGGATCGAGGAGGTCGAGGTCGAAGCCGTACACGCGGGCCGCGTTGCCGCCGACCATCGCCGCGATCTCCTCGCGCGGAAGGCCCGCGTACGCGATCCGCAGGCCCTCACGGGAGTACGGGTACGTGCCCTCGTCGTGCGGGTAGTCGCTGCCCCACATGATCTTGTCGAGGCCGATGCGGTCGCGGAGCGGCACCTCGTGCGGGCGCATGAAGCTGGCGCCGACGAAGCAGTTGTCCCGCCAGACCTCCGAGGGACCCTTGCCCATCGAAGCGGCAAGCCCGGCACCGAACTTGGACTCGGCCGTGGACGCCTTCGTCGCCGCCGCGACCAGCCGCCCGTGGTAGTAGTCCAGCATGTCGAGCACCCCGGGTATCCAGCCCGAACCCTGCTCGGTCAGCACCAGTTTCAGTCCGGAGTGGCGGCGGAAGGCACCCCCGAAGATCAGGTGCCAGAGCGCGCGGTGCGAGAACCACGTCGTCTCCACCATGAAGACGGCCCGGGCGGCCGGCTCGTCGCCGAGCGGCGGGGAGGCCGAGCCCGCGTGGTGGTTCACGGGCACGCCCAGTTCCTCGCAGACCGTCCAGATCGGGTCGTACGCCGACGAGTACAGCTCGGGCAGCCCGCTGCCCGGTGGCGTGCCGGGCAGCAGCAGGCCGCCCCGCAGCCCCGCACCGACCGCCCACCGGATCTCCCTCACCGCCTCATCGACGTCGTTCAGGAGGATCTGGAAGACGCCCGCCCGCCGGCCCGGGGCGGCCGCGCAGAAGTCCGCCAGCCAGCGGTTGTGGGCCTGCAGCCCCGCCCAGCGCCGCTCGAACTCCTCGGCCGTCGGCGCGGGCGCCATCAGCGAACCCGAGGGGAAGAACGGCGGGATGGTGTTCGGGAAGACCACCTCGGCGACTATCCCGTCCTGCTCCAGCTCCGCGAGCCGCCGCTCCGAGTTCCAGTTCTTGTCGGCCGTGTCGGCCATCAGGTCCTCGTACGGATTGACGTACGCGGCCGCCCAGGCGTCGAACTCCTCGTGGTACCGACTCGCCAGGTACGGCTTGTAGTCGAGGAGATCGGCGCCCGCGTGGCAGTCGGCCGAGATGACGGTGTAGCGGTCGTCGCTCACGAGGTTCTCGCCCACGGGGTTCTCGCTCGCGGCGCGCTCGTTGACGTGGTTCTCGGTCACGGGGTCACCCCCAGGACCGGGAAGTCGTGGTCCGTCAGCCAGTGCCGGCCCACCTCGCGGGAGCGGGCCCAGGATGCCTCGACGGCCGACTGGTCCTCGGACTGGCCGAGTTCGGCCGGGGTCGGACCGATGCGCCGCGCGAGCGGGGCGAGTTTCCCGGTGTCGAAGCCGAAGACCTCCGCCGCCGCCAGGCCCAGCATGCGGCGCGTCTCCGCCACCGGGATGTCGTGGAACGTGCGCGACAGCCACGCGCGCGTGTCGGGCCAGGTCCCCTCGGGGTGCGGGAAGTCGCTGCCCCAGAGGATGTTGTCGACGCCGATCTCGTACCGCTGGGCGAGTTCGCGCCGCTTGGTGTTGGTCGCGCAGACGAAGACCTGGCGGTCCAGGTACTCGTGCGGCGGACGCGTCAGCTCCGCGAAGGGGGACAGCTTCTTGCCGCCGTGCGCGCCCAGGTAGAGCCGGTCCATGAACCACAGGAGGTTCGGCAGCCACCAGCAACCCGACTCCGCCACACCGAACTTGAGCCCGGGGTGGCGCTCGAAGACACCGGACCAGAGCAGGAACCACAGCGGCCTGGCCGGCCACCAGGTCACCTCGCTCACATAGATCCCGAGGTGGTCGCCGTACTCGTGGCGGGGTGCCGCTCCTGAGTGCGTGAGCACCGGCATGGCGCACTCCGCCGCCGCGGCCCACACGGGGTCGTAACGGCGGTCGTGGTACGGCTCCTTGTCGACCCACATGGAGGGGATCATCAGGGCGCCTAGGCCCGACTCCTTGGCGCGGTACACCTCGGCGACGACCCGCTCGGTGGGGGCCGTGACGGGCAACAGGGCCACTCCGCAGTGCCGTTCGGGGTTCTCGCCCACAAAGTCGGCCAGCCAGCGGTTGTGGGCCTGCGCGCCCGCCATGCCCAACTCCGGGTCCTGGTCGCCGGAGAGGCCGAGGCCCACCCCGAAGGGCGCGGCCGTCTGGCTGTCCACGGCGTCGGCGTCGGGGAAGACGACCTCGGCCGCCACTCCGTCGCCGTCCAGCTCCTTGAGTCGCTGCGCGGAGTCCCAACCGCCGCGCAAGCCCTCCTCGTTGTCCTGGAACCACTTGTTCGCGAACGCCTCGTTGCGGATGCCGAGCCGCGTCATCTCCTCGCGGCGGCGGTCGCGGCCCGCGAGGAACTCGTCGAAGTCCCGGTGGAAACGGGCGTCCAGATAGGGCCGGTACTCCTCGGTGGGCAGCCCGGCGTGGCAGTCGGAGGAGATGATCAGGTAGGGCTCTGTCGTCGAGGCCATTTGCGGCTCCTCAGTCCGGTCCTCAGTGGTCCGTCCGGTCCTCAGTCCAGAATGAAGTTCTCCAGGTACGCCGGATCGGCGCGGTCGAGCATCGACCGCGAGCGCGCCCGGATCTGCGCGTCGCTGTGCTCGCTGTCGGGCAGCAGCCAGAAGCGGTCCGCCCGGATGCCGTCCGCCACGAAGTCGGCGACCTCCTCGACCGGCGTGAACCGCACGTCCTTCCCCGCCTCCTTCATCGCGGCCTCCCACTGGTCGAGGCTGCGGTACGGGGTCCTGCGGGGCTTCTGTTTCGCGTACCGGTCCGGCCGGTTGCGGTGCGACTCCCACAGGCCCGTACGGAGCATGTGGGGCCCCGGGAAGAGCACGGAGGCCCCCACGCGCGCGTGCTCGGCCCTCAGGTGCGCGTACAGCGACTCGGTCATCGTCACGACGGCCGCCTTGGTGACGGCGTACACGGAGGCGGTGGGCAGGGGCGCGATGCCGCCGTCGCCGGACGAGGTGTTGACGATGTGGCCGGGTTCCCCGCCGGCCAGCATCCGCGGCACGAAGGCCTGGACGCCGTGGAAGACGCCCCACACGTTGACCGCGAACGCCCACTTCCAGTCGTTCGGGTCGTGCTCCCACATGCGGCCCTCTGCGCCCGAGCCGACTCCGGCGTTGTTGCACAGGACGTGCACGGCGCCGAATCTCTCGTACGTCTCCTCGGCGAGCGCGACGACCTCCTCGCGCTCGCCGACGTCGACCACGCGCGCGTGCACCACGGCCCCGTCCTCGCGCAGCCCCGCGGCGGCCTTCTCCAGGGCGCCCTCCTCGACATCGGCGAGGACGACCTTCAGCCCCTCGGCCGCGAACCGCCGTGCCATCGCCAGCCCGATGCCGCTCGCGGCCCCGGTGACGACTGCGACCTGTCCCGCCCTCAGTTCCATTCACGTGCTCCCCTCGGGCGGCCCGTCGAGAATCTGCTGCGGGTCGTCGTAGCGCTGATGGATGTACGGCAACAGGGCCTGCCCGCTGACCCGTTCGACGACCCTGCCCTTCTGGTCCGTCGTCTTCTCGCCGAGGGTGATCCCGACGAGTTCGCGCACGGGGAGGTCTGCGACCGGGTCGTACATGGACTCCCGGAGGACGACGTCTCCGGTGATCCGCTCCAGCTTGCGCACCTTCTCGTTGCGCACGCAGTGCACGAGTACGGGGCCGGCGTCGAAGCCCGAACCGTCCACCGCCGGAAGGAACTTGAAGTAGAAGTCGGTCTTCTGTGCCGGCTCCGGCAGGGGCAGCGCCCCGCTGACCGCGCCGCGCACCTCCACGAACTCGATGCCGTGCCGGGCGAGGGCGGCACGTACGACGAGGCCGTCGCGCTCGACCGTCACCTCGCCGAGCTTCTTGGGCTCCCCGAAGACCTCGCGGCCGCCGATGAGGGCCCGCTCGTGGGTCATCGGCATGACGAGCGGATACCAGCCCTCGACCCCGTCGTGCGCCGCGGCGACCGCGAACGAGCCCGCGCCCAGGGGGTATCCGGGCAGATCGACCTTGCTGATGTTCACCCGGACCAGGGGCCGCCCGGTGGGTTTGAGCGGCGGCGGCAGGACCGCCGCGACCGCGTCCGGGTCGCTCTCCCAGACGGCCACCACACCGGTGGACCAGATGTCGGGGAGCCGGGAGCTCGCGGTGCGCGCGGCGCCGATCTCCGCCTCGGTCCGCGCGCCGTACCGTACGCGTGCCATGTCGTACCGCCCTTCTCTGATGGGCCGTCACCTGTAACACAGTTACAGCAGACCTCGCGAAGGGTAAATACTCGTGCGCCACAGGGACTTGGGGGCGTCATGGCAAGACCGGCACTGACCCGCGAGGAAGTCCTGGCCACCGCCGCGGACCTGGTGAAGCAGCACGGGCCGGAGACACTGACGATGCGGAAGCTCGCCGCCGAGCTGGGCACGGCGGTGACCTCGATCTACTGGCACGTCGGCAACCGCGAGTCGCTGCTCGACGCGCTCGTCGAGCGCACCGTCGCCGAACTGGGCGAGATCCGGCCCGTCGGGCGCACCCCGGCGGGGCGCATCGTGTCCGTGGCGCGCGCCCTGCGCCTGCGGCTGCGCGACCATCCGCACCTCGTCGCGATGGTCCACGAACGCGGCCTGACGGAACGGATGTTCCTGCCCGCGCAGCAGGCCCTGGTGCACGAGGTGCACGCGGCGGGACTGCGCGGGGCCCGTGCCGCCGACGTCGTACGGGCCGTGCAGTTCCAGGTCGTCGGGCACGTGCTGGTCGAGCGCAACCGTGAGCGCGCTCCGGCGCAGCACCCGGGCGAGGAGGAGCTGTGGGGGGCGCGTACGGCGGAGGAGGACCCGGCGCTCGCCCGCACCCTCGCGCGGGCCATCGACACGGAGAAGCTGTTCACCCTGTCCGTGAAGGCGCTGGTGGCCGGGCTGTTGGCGGGGGCTCGTGACGGGCAGTCGGACTCCGGATCCGGCCCGGGCCCGGACTCCGGGGACAGGACTGTCAGTCGCGCCCCTTATCCTCAGTGACCATGCTCGAAGACCATCAGACCGCACCGTCCACCACCCCGTGGCCGGCCGCGTATCCGCAGGGATACGCGGTCGTCGACGTGGAGACCACAGGACTGGCCCGCGACGACCGCATAGTGTCGGCCGCGGTCTACCGGCTGGACGCGCGCGGCGAGGTCGAGGACCACTGGTACACGATGGTCAATCCGGAGCGGGACCCGGGTCCTGTGTGGATCCACGGTCTGACGAGTGACGTGCTCGAAGGAGCGCCCCTGTTCCCGGAGATCGCCGAGGAGTTCGCGTCCCGGCTCGACGGCCGCGTCCTGGTCGCGCACAACGCGGTGTTCGACTGGTCGATGATCGCCCGGGAGTACGCGCGCGCGGAGCGCGAGGCGCCGGTCCGTCAGCGGCTGTGCACCATCGCGCTGTCCAAGGAGCTGGGCCTGCCGCTG
Source organism: Streptomyces sp. ActVer (assembly GCF_027270795.1). Taxonomy (NCBI): domain Bacteria; kingdom Bacillati; phylum Actinomycetota; class Actinomycetes; order Kitasatosporales; family Streptomycetaceae; genus Streptomyces; species Streptomyces sp. ActVer. The sequence continues at coordinate 4,835 of NZ_JAPWHT010000241.1, read as the reverse complement.
GCCAACCACAAGCTGGAGTCGCTCGCGGCGCACTTCGGCGTCGTGCAGCAGCGCGCACACCACGCGCTGGACGACGCGCGCGTGCTGGCCGAGGCGTTCCGGCCGAGCCTGCAGGCCGCAGCGCGCGAGGGTGTACGGCTGCCGCTGCTCGAATGCCTGCCGCTGACGGAGTGGACGGACAGGGCCGCCCCGCGGATCGGCCGGCAGTCCGGCGGCTACTCCTCCGGCGGCTACGCGTCGGGGGGCTATCCGTCCGGCAGTTGGCGTCCCTCGCGCAAGCGGCCCGCCTGCCCGTATCCCAACCCGGGGCGGTACGAACCGGGCAAGCAGCTCAAGCAGGGCATGCGCATCGCGTTCTCCGGGGACACCTCGGTCGAACGCGACCTTCTGGAGGACCGCGCCGTCGAGGCCGGACTGCATGTCTCGACGAGCCTGTCCCGGCTCACCAGCCTCCTCGTGACGAACGACCCGGACTCCGGTACGTCCAAGGTGGTCAAGGCCCGCCAGTTCGGCACCCCCGTCGTCGACGAGGCGGCGTTCGGCCAGCTGCTGCGGGACGTGGAGCCGGCGTCGAAGGCGTGACGGAGCGTCTGCCGTGCGGGGCGCACGCCGGGGGCGCGGGCATCCGGTCGTACGGGTGATTGGGGAGCGACTCGCCCGGCAACCGCTCGCCCGTACCGCCCTGGCGGCCCACCCTGTGGCGCATGGCACGTTGTGAGGTCTGCGGAAACGACTACGGCATGACGTTCGAGGTGCACGCGCAGGGCGCGGTGCACGTCTTCGACTGCTTCTCCTGCGCCATCCACCGCATGGCGCCCATCTGCGAGCACTGCCGGGTCCAGATCATCGGCCAAGGCGTCGAGGTCGAGGGCCACTGGTACTGCGGGGGTCACTGCGCCCGCGCGGAGGGGAAGGTGGGGATCATCGACAAGGTCTGAACCGTCCTGTCCGAACCACACGCCTCCAAGCCACCCCTCCCGCTCGACACCCCATGGCCGAGTTGTACGGTCGTGGGGTGTACCGCTTCCTGTTGTCCCGGCAGTGGGTGATCCTCACCCTCATCATGCTCGCGCTCATCCCGACGATGATCGAGCTGGGCTTCTGGCAGCTGCACCGCCACGAGCGCAAGGTCGCGCTGAACAAGGTGATCTCCGACTCGCTGTCCGCGAAGCCGGTCCCCGCCGAGTCGCTCACCGCGCCCGGCCGGGCGGTCAAGCGCGACGACCTGTTCCGCCGGGTGACCGCGAAGGGCACCTTCGACACCGCGGACGAGGTCGTCGTCCGGCGCCGCACCAACTCCGACGAAGAGGTCGGCTTCCACGTACTGACCCCGTTCGTCCTGAACGACGGCAAGGTCCTCATGGTCAACCGCGGCTGGATCCCCGCGGACGGCGCGCAGACCGAGTTCCCGAAGGTGCCCGCGCCCGCGAAGGGCGAGACCACCGTCACGGGCCGGCTGATGGCCGACGAGACGACCGCCGACAGCGGCATCAAGGACGTCCGCGGCCTCCCCGACCGCATGGTCATGCTGATCAACAGCGAGCAGCAGGCGAAGTCGCTCGGCAAGCAGGTCCTCGGCGGCTACGTCGAGCTGACCGCGCCGGAGCCGAAGGGCGACACCCCCGAACTGATCCCGGAGCCCGACCACAGCGGCATCGGCCCCCACATGGCGTACGCGATCCAGTGGTGGCTCTTCGCCGCGGGCGTCCCCGTCGGCTGGGTCATCCTGGTCCGCCGAGAACGCCGCGACCTCGCGGAGGCGGCCGCCGCGGAATCCACGCCGGAGGCGGAACCGGCAACGGTCTGACCGCCGCGACCCCGGCGCCCCTCAAGGGGCGCGGGGAACTGCGCGCCCGGCCACAGACGACCCGCACCCAACAGAACCGCCCCTCGCCGGATTGATCGCCACAATCGCCGGGAACCCGGCAAACGTGCACCCATCCATCGAGGACTACGCCCTCATCGGCGACCACCAGACCGCCGCCCTGGTCGGACGGGACGGGTCGGTCGACTGGCTCTGTCTCCCGCGGTTCGACTCGGCGGCCTGTTTCGCGAAACTGCTCGGAGACGAGGAGAACGGCCACTGGCGGATCGCACCGAAGGGAGCGGACGTCTGTACCCGACGCGCCTACCGGACCGACTCCCTCGTACTCGACACCGAGTGGGAGACCGAGGACGGCACGGTACGCGTCACCGACCTGATGCCACAGCGCGACCGCGCCCCCGACGTCGTACGGATCGTCGAAGGTCTCAAGGGCCGGGTCACCATGCGCAGCACACTGCGACTGCGGTTCGACTACGGCTCGATCGTGCCGTGGATGCGCAAGTCCGACGGCCACCGGGTGGCCATCGCGGGCCCGGACTCGGTGTGGCTGCGCAGCGAGCCCGAGGTGCGCACCTGGGGCAAGGACTTCGGTACGCACTCGGAGTTCGAGGTCGCCGAGGGCGAGCAGGTCGCCTTCGTACTGACCTGGCACCCCTCGCACCAACCGCGCCCCGCGCGCGTCGACCCGTACGAGGCACTGGCCGCGAGCCTCTCCGACTGGCAGGCGTGGGTTGCCCGCTGCCGCTACGACGGACCGCACCGGGACGCCGTCGTCCGCTCCCTGATCACCCTCAAGGCCCTCACCTACGCGCCGAGCGGCGGCATCGTCGCGGCGCCCACGACATCGCTGCCCGAGGAGATCGGCGGCGTACGCAACTGGGACTACCGCTACTGCTGGCTGCGCGACTCCACGCTCACCCTGGGCGCGCTGCTCGCGTGCGGCTACCAGGAGGAGGCGGCGGCCTGGCGCGACTGGCTGCTGCGCGCGGTGGCGGGCGACCCCGCGGAACTGCAGATCATGTACGGCCTGGCGGGCGAGCGGCGGATCCCCGAGTTCGAGCTGGCGTGGCTGCCCGGTTTCCGCGGCTCGGCGCCGGTCCGGATCGGCAACGACGCCGTACGGCAGTTGCAGCTCGACGTGTACGGCGAGGTGATCGACTCGCTCTCGCTGGCGCAGCAGGCGGGTCTGCCCGCCAAGCCGCACGTGTGGCGGCTGCGCCAGGCGCTGATGGACTTCCTGTGGTCGGCGTGGCGCGAGCCGGACGAGGGGCTGTGGGAGGTCCGGGGTCCGCGCCGCCACTTCGTGCACTCGAAGGTGATGGCGTGGGTGGCCGCCGACCGCACGGTCCGCACGCTGGAGGAGAACCCGGGCCTGAGCGGCGACGTGGACCGCTGGCGCGCGATGCGCGACGAGGTGCACCGCGAGGTGTGTGAGCGCGGCTACGACCCGGAGCGCAACACCTTCACGCAGTCGTACGGCTCCCGCGAACTGGACGCCGCGCTGCTGCTGATCCCCCGCCTCGGCTTCCTGCCGCCGGACGATCCGCGGGTGGTCGGCACGGTCGACGCGGTCCGGGCGGAGCTCACACGCGACGGCCTGGTGCGCCGGTACGACTCGGACCCGACGGCCATCGACGGGCTCCCGGGCGACGAGGGCTCGTTCATCGTCTGCTCGTTCTGGCTCGCGGACGCGCTGCATCTGACGGGCCGTACGAAGGAGGCCCTCGACCTGTTCGAGCGGCTCGTCGCGCTCCGCAACGACGTGGGGCTGCTGGCCGAGGAGTACGACCCCGTGGCCGGCCACCAGCTCGGCAACTTCCCGCAGGCGTTCAGCCACATCGGCCTGGTGGGCACCGCCCTCGCCCTGTTCGACGGGGAAGGGGACCGGGGAGGGGCTGGAGGGTCCGATGAGGAGGGGGCAGGATAGTGCCATGGATCTTGGACTGAAGGACCGCGTCTACGTCGTCACCGGAGCAACGCGCGGCCTGGGCCACGCCTCCGCGCGTGAGCTCGTCGGCGACGGCGCGAAGGTGATCATCACGGGGCGCGACGAGAAGACGGTGGCCGAGGCCGCGACGGCCCTCGGCCCGAACGCGCACGGTGTGGCCGTGGACAACTCCGACCCGAGTGCTCCGCAGAGCCTGATCGCGGCCGCGCGCGAGCGCTTCGGCGGTTTCGACGGCATCCTGATCAGCGTCGGGGGCCCGCCGCCCGGGTTCGTCGCCGACAACACCGACGAGCAGTGGCAGTCGGCGTTCGAGTCCGTCTTCCTGGGCGCGGTCCGGCTGGCCCGCGCGGCCGCCGCGGAGCTCGGTGAGGGCGGGGTCATCGGGTTCGTGCTCTCCGGTTCGGTGCACGAGCCGATCCCCGGGCTGACCATCTCCAACGGTCTGCGTCCCGGTCTCGCGGGGTTCGCCAAGTCGCTCTCCGACGAGCTGGGGCCGCGGGGGATTCGGGTGGTCGGGGTGTTGCCGGCCCGGATCGACACGGATCGCGTGCGCGAGCTGGATGGGTACGCGGCTGATCCGGAGGCGGCGCGGGCCGCCAATGAGGCGCGGATTCCGTTGCGGCGGTACGGGACGCCTTCGGAGTTTGGCCGGACGGCCGCGTTTCTGTTGTCTCCGGCTGCGTCTTATCTGACGGGGATCATGGTGCCTGTTGATGGTGGGGCTCGGCACGGGTTCTGATGGTCCGGTTGTTCTGTGGGTGCGGGCCGGTGGGGGCTGGTCGCGCAGTTCCCCGCGCCCCTAAAAGCAGGAGGCTGCGCCTCCCCGCTTTTAGGGCGCGCCCTAGCTGACCCTCTCCGCGCCGTGTTTGACCCCGCGCAAGCGGACCTCTGCCGGGAGGGTTGCCAGGCCTGCCGAGTCTCTTGCGTGGGCCAGGGCCTCAGTGGTCAGGCGGTGGAGGGCGTCGCCGGGGTCGGCGTGGGGCTCCAGGAGGAGTTGGACGCGGGCCTCGGGGACGGTTCGGCGCCCGGTGAGTGAGACCTGGGCCCGTGCGACCCCGCCCA
>NZ_JAPWHT010000240.1:0-15719 GCF_027270795.1 Streptomyces sp. ActVer | reverse complement strand
GCCAACCTCGCGACCGCGCGCCGCGGCGCGGACGGCACCGTCCAGGTCATCCCGGAGCACCCCGTCTTCCGGTCGCGCGCCAAGCGCGCCGCGGACTGGCGGCTGATCCTGGTCACCGACGTGTCGGGGTCCATGGAGGCCTCGACGGTCTGGGCGGCCCTCACGGCTTCCGTCCTGGCCGGAGTGCCGACGCTCTCCACGCATTTCCTGGCCTTCTCCACGGAGGTCATCGACCTCACCGGCCATGTCGACGACCCGTTGTCGCTGCTCCTTGAGGTCAGCGTGGGCGGCGGCACCCACATCGCCGCGGGGTTGCGCCACGCCCGCGAGCTCGTCACCGTGCCGTCGCGCACCCTCGTCGTGGTCATCAGCGACTTCGAGGAGGGCTATCCCCTCGGTGGTCTGCTCGCCGAGGTCCACAGTCTCGTCGGGGCCGGCTGCCACGTACTCGGCTGCGCGAGCCTGGACGACGCCGGTCGCCCCCGGTACTCGACCGGCGTCGCGGGACAACTCGTCGCCGCGGGCATGCCCGTCGCCGCCCTCAGCCCACTCGAACTCGCCCGCTGGGTAGGGGAGAAAGTCTCTTGAGCCTCGACCTGCCTCCGGTCGCCCCGGCCGTGACCGCCGAACTCGTCCAGGGGCTCACGCCCCGCCTCCGCAAGCGGCTGGACGCCGGCATAACCAAGCTGGCGGGGCGGCCGTCCGTCGTCGACGGCGACACCGTGCGCATCGCCGTCGACGACGACACCCACCTCGAACTGCACGCCCCCGGTGGCACCGTGACCAGCACGGACGCGATCCGTTGCGGCTGCCTGCTGGCACCGGACTGCCTGCACCGCGCGGCCGCGGCCTCGGCGGCTCCGATCGCGGATCCCGACTCCGACCCCGAGTCCGGCTCCGACTCCGACTCCCAGCCCGAGCCCGAGTCGCAGTCGCAGTCGCAGTCGCAGTCGCAGTCGCAGACAGCTTCACCGGCGGATCGTCAGCCTTCCGGCGCGGAAGGGACGGCGTCCGGCTCCGGCGCCGCTGCCGTGCTCCGGGAGCTGCTCGCGCAGTCTCTGGGCGTACCGGCGTCGGCCGTCGACGACGACGCCCCGTTCCTGTCCCTCGGGCTGGACTCACTGGGCGCCGTCGACCTCGTCAAGCGGCTGGAGAGGAAGACGGGACGGCCATGGCCCACGACGCTCTTCTTCGAGTACCGGACCGTGCGCGAGCTGGCCGCGCACCTCGACACGCAGACCGCAGCCGGAGCCAGCGCCGAAGCTGATGCTGATGCTGATGCTGATCCCGTCGAGGCGGGGCGGGACGCTCGCCTCGCCCCGCTTCCGCCCGCGACTGACGACGGCGCACCCTTCGCCCTCACCCCCGTACAACTGGCCCTGTACACCAGCAGCCGGCTGCACCCGGACGTCCCGGCCCGTGGCCATCTGCGCCTGACGATCCGCGGCCCGCTGGACACCCACGTCCTCGGCCGGGCGTTGACAGCTCTGGCCGAGCGGCACGGCATGCTGCGGCTGCGTATCGACGACGCGGGAGCCACGCCGATACAGCGGCTGGCGCCGACGATGCCCCTGCAGACCTGGTACGAGGTGCGCGAGGGGACTGCCCAGAGCGTGGCCGACGTCGAATCGGCCCTGTGCAACCGGCCCTTCGACCTGGCCGTCGAACCGCCGGTACGGGCCGTCGTACTCCGCCAGGAACCGAGCCTCGCGCACCTGATCCTGGTGGTGCATCACGCGGCGGCGGACGGGTACAGCCTCAACGTCCTGGCCGAGGAACTGTGGGCCCTGTACACCTCGCTCTGGCGCGGAGAACGCCCCCAACTGCTCCCGCCGGCACTGGACTTCGCGACGTACGCGGCGGCACGCGTCAACTCCCCCGGTTCCAACAGCCGGGAGGACACGCGGCGTTACTGGGCAGAGCGCCTGGCCGGACGGGGCGAACCGCTGCGGCTGCCGTACGACGGCGATCCCGCCGCTCCCCCGTCCGGCCCGCTCGTGCAACACCACGGCGAACTCGACGCGGCCCTCACCACCGGCCTGGAACGGCTGGCCGCCGCGCACGACGTTTCACTGTTCCACCTGCTGCTCGCGGCGTACGTGCGCTGCCTGGTGCGGTGGACTGGCCGCCGGGACATCGCCGTGAATGTGGCCCGGGCGCGGCGCGAGGACCGGTTCGACGGGGTGGACCGGCTCGTCGGTCCGCTCGCCGACACGCTTCCGCTGCTGTGCGAGGGGGACTCGGAGGAGCCGCTCATGGCACTGGCGGAGAGGCTGCGCCGGACATGGCTGGAGAGCGAGCGGCACGCCGACCTGAGCAGCCTTGACCTGGCCGGGCTGTTGTCCGGCGCCGACGGCGGCCCTCGCACGGCGAGCCCGGCGGGCTTCAGTTTCGCCCGCTTCCCGGCCCGCCTGGCGTCCGACTGCCCGGTGGAAGTACGGGCGACCGCGGCCGGCACCGGCTCGGCCGCGACCCGGCTGAGCCTGCTGTGCTGGGCGGACGGCCCTGTTCTGCGTATGTCGTGGAACTTCCCGCTGCCGCTCTTCGAGCGGGGGACGGTGGCGCGTCTGGACCGGGAGTACCGCGAGGAACTGGCCGCGCTGTGTGCGCCTCCCGCACGGCCTGCGCATTCGGCTGCGCCTGTTACGGTCCTCTCCCCCGCTCCCTCCGTGGCTTCCCTACCGGTCGCCGGACCGGACAACGGCCCGAGCCTGGTCGCCCGGCTGCTCGAACGGTTCCGTGCCACGCCCACGGCAACCGCGGTCGATGCCGGATCCACGACGCTCACCTACGCGGCCGTCGACCACGCGTCGGCTCTGCTCGCCGCGCGCCTGCGGGCCCTCGGCGTGCGTCCGGGCGACCTGGTCGGACTCCTCACCGCGCCGGGCCCGGACACCGTGGTCGGCGTGGTGGGCATCCTGCGGGCGGGTGCCGGCTGGGTTCCGCTGGATGCGGGCCACCCCACGGCACGGTTGGCGGATCAACTGGCCCGCACGGGCGCCACCATCGTGGTGTGCCATGCGTCCACGGCGCCAACTGCCGCCGCTCTCCGGGGCGTTCGGGCCGTGGCCGTGGACGACCTGCCGACCTCACCGACCTCGATGCGTGACGACGCCGTACCGGCGATCGTCCCCGTGTCCCAGGTGGAGGCCGAGGCGATCGCGTACGTCATCTTCACCTCCGGATCCACCGGACGCCCCAAGGCGGTACCCATCACCCACCGGGCGATGGAGAACTACCTCGACTGGGCAGTCGCCACCTTCGGCTACGGCCCCCAGGACCGTCTGGCCCAGACGGCGTCACCCTGCTTCGACGCCTCCGTACGCCAGTTGCTCGCACCCCTCCTGGTCGGCGCCACCGTGGTGAGTGTGCCGCAGGATCTGCGGCGCGACCCCGAGCTGCTGCTCGCGTACGTGGAGCGGGCTCGGATCACCGTATGGAGTTCTGTCCCGACGCTCTGGGAACAACTGCTGTCCGCCGCCGAGGAGCAGGTGCGACGCGGGGCGGGCCGACCGGACCTGTCGGCACTGCGATGGGTGCACGTCGGAGGCGAGGCACTGCCCGCCGCGCACGTACGCAGGTGGTTCGACCTGTTCGGAACCGGCACACGGATCGCCAACCTGTACGGACCCACCGAGGCGACCATCAACGCCACCTGCCATGTCATCGACGTCCGCCCCGATGACGACGTGCAACGCCTGCCGATCGGGCGGCCCGTCGCCGGTACCGAACTGGAGGTGGTCGGCCCCGACGGAACGCCCTGCGGGCCGGGCGAGTTCGGCGAACTGCTCATCGCGGGAGTCGGGTTGACACCCGGTTACCTGGGCGAGCCGGACCTGACGGCCCGAGCGTTCGCCGTCCGCGACGGTCGCCGCTGGTATCACAGCGGGGACCGGGTACGCCGCGGCGAGGACGGCGCGCTGGAGTTCCTGGGCCGAGTCGACGACCAGGTGAAGATCCGTGGGAACCGGGTGGAACCGGAAGAGGTCGAGGCGGCCCTCCAGGCGCACCCCGGCATCGCACGGGCCGCGGTGACCGCGCACGAAGGGCGGTTGCTGGCGTTCGTGACCGTCCGGCGTGGTTCCGGTCGCCCGGACACCCGCGACGTGCGCCAGCACCTGTCGGACATCGTGCCGCCGTACATGATCCCGGCACGCATCACGGTCGTCGACGCACTGCCGCTGACCGGCACCGGCAAGGTCGACCGCCGCGCTCTGTCCGCCCAGGCAACTGCCCCAGCAGACTGTGCGGGCACGGCATCGGCTGCACTGTCGGGGACCGACAGCCGTGGGACTCCCCCGGCGACGCCGACCGAACGGCGACTGGCGGCAATCTGGTCCGAACTGCTGGAGGTCGCCCCGGTCTGCCGGGAGGACGACTTCTTCGACCTCGGCGGCGACTCGATGCTCGTCCTCCAGGTGTTCGCCCGGCTCGGGGAGCAGGAAGGGCCGTTGCCCAGGCCGACCGCGGTCTACCGCCACCGCACTCTCGCCGCGCTCGCGGCGGCAGTGGACACGGCCGCCGGGCAAGCGTGTGGGACGGGGACGGCCGCGAGTTCTCGCCCGACGCGAGAGGACCACACGGCCCCCTTCCCCCTCACGCCGGGCCAGCGCGGATTCCTCCTCGCCGAGGAGCTCTCACCGGGCGGCGGTTCCTGGCTGGCGCGGCTGCGCTTGTCCGGCCCCCTGGACCAGGAGGTCTTCCAGGCCGCGGTGGACCTGTTGGTGGAACGCCACGCGATGCTGCGTACTGTCTTCCCCTCGGGCGCGCGGCCGCCCGTCCAGCAGGAACTGCCGCGCTCGCTGCGGCTACCGGTCGTCTTCGAGACGCTCCGCGACCGCGGTGACGTGGACGAGCGGGCCACCGCCGAGGCCGGTCGCCGCTTCGAGCCATGGACCTGGCCCCTGCTGCGACTCCGCGTGCTCACCCTGGCTCCGCACGAGCACGTCCTCCTCGTACACGCACACCACCTCATCGGCGACGGGTACAGCGCCGCACTGCTCATGCGGGAACTGACGGACGCGTACGACCTGTTGACCGCCGACCGCGCAGCCCAACTGTCCACACCTCGTGCCACCTTCCGCGACCACTGTCTGCTGCTGGCCGAGCCAGGCCCCGAACCCGAAGCGGAAGCCGGAGCCGGAGCGGGGGCCGGCTCAGCGCCGGACGCCGCGGAACGCCGAGCCCGGCTGAGTGCCCCGTACCGGCCCCCGGTTCTGCGCGCACCCGACGACGGCAGCGGCAGTACTGCCAGTGGCTCCCCCGCCTTCCGTTCGGCGGAGTTCGTGCTCGACGCGAGCTGTACGGCAGCGCTGCGCGCACTCGCCGCAGAAGCAGGGGCGACCCTGTACGCGCCCCTGCTGACCGCCTACTACCAGCAGTTGGCGGAGACGACCGGCCAAGCGGACCTGATCCTCGGGCTGGCAGTGAGCGGGCGGGACCGTCCACTGCCCGACGTACACCGGATCTTCGGCCCGTTCGCTGCGGCCATACCGGTGCGGCCGGGCACCGCAGCGGGCCACGAGCCGACGCAAGGCCCCTTCGGCGACACGCTGCGCCGGATCGTCGCCGAGGCCGAGGAGGCACGGACCCACGACGACGTCCTGCCGCGGCACGCCAACGGACTGCCGCTGACATCGCAGTTCTTCTTCACCTTCCTGGACTTCTCCGCGCTGGCCGCGCCCAACGGCGGCACGCTGACGGTGTCGTGGGAGGACGCGGACAGCGCGTTCGCTCCGCCGTCGGCGGCGACGGACGTGTTCATGGCGGTGCGGCCGGACGGGGACGGGCTGCGCGTCACGCTCCGTGGGTCCGCGAGGGCCTTCTCCCCACCCGCGCTCGACGACTTCGCGCACTCGATCCGCACCCGGCTCGCGCGGGCAGCGAGCCCTGAGCCCGTGGTTCGACGGCAGAGGCCTCGGGAGACGATGGACGCGGCGCTGGTCGGATACCTGCCCGCCCCCGACCATCTGGCGCGGCTGGCGGGCCTGCCCGACGGGGCGCTGCCACGCGCCGAGCTGCGCACGATGCTGTTCCCCGACGGCACGCCGCGCCTCCTGGAGACGGTGGAGACGCCGCTGGGCCGATCGGGCTTCGTCTGCGTGCCGCTCTTCGCCGACGAACTCGGCCGGGATCCCGGTCTCGTCCGGCACACCGGCCGCGCGGTGTCGCTGGCGGCTTCGCTCGGCGCGCGCTGCGTCTCACTGGCGGGGATGATCCCGTCGCTGACCGGCTACGGCTTCGACGTGCTGTCCTGCGTCGAGGGGCCGGCGGCTGTGACGACGGGGCACGCGGCAACCGTTGTGTCGGTGGTCAGGACGGTCCAGGCGGCCCTCGACGCCACCGGCCAGAAGCTCGCGGATCTCGATGTCGCGTTCGTGGGGCTGGGTTCGATCGGCTCCTCCTCCCTGGAGCTGCTCCTCTCAGGAGCCAGCCGTCCACCACGGCGGCTCCTGCTGTGCGACGTACTCGGCAGCCGACCACGACTGACGGAACTGGCCCGGAACCTGCGTGAGCGAGGGCTGGCCGACGAGGTCGAGGTGGTGGAGTCCCGGCAGGCACTGCCGGACGCGGTGTACGGGGCGGATCTGCTGGTGACGGCGATCAGCGGCAGCTCCGCGGTCCTGGACGTGGACCGGCTGAGGCCCGGCACCACGGTGATCGACGACTCGTTCCCGCACTGCTTCGACACCGGCCGAGCGCTCTCGCGGATGCGGGACCAGCAGGACGTACTGGTCCTGGGCGGCGGGCTGCTCCACATCGGCCGCACCCGCCGTGAGCCCGCCGAGGGACTGCCCGCCGCAGCAGCGGCCGGCTACCTCGCCCAGCCGTGGATCGAGGACACCCTCGCCTCCTGCCGTACGGAGTCCCTGCTGCACGCCGCCCTGCCGGAACTGCCGCTGGTGCACGGCTTGGTGGACCAGAACGTGGCTCACGCCTACGCCCAGGCCGTGGACCGGGCCGGGGTGACGGCGGCCCCGCTCCACCTGCTCGGGCACGTCGTCGACGCCGACATGGCGGCTCGTGTGCCAGGGAAACCCTGACCGGCAGGGGGGAGGCGGACACCGCTCTGCACGGCCCCTCCCCGTATGAGCCGGTCGAGCGGCCGGGACCGTACCCGCCGGTCAAACGGCCGGGCCCGCCAGAGCTGAAGCTCTCGCGGGCCCGTGCCGAGGAGCGCCTCGGTGGTGTTCTGCTGCTCAGAGACGGCCGCCGCTGAGGCGGGAGAGCGGTCCACGCCGACGCAGACCGGCACGGCGGCCCAGCGTGTAGGAGCAGAGAACCACGGTGGCGGTGCCCGCTCCGGCGCCGACCGCCAGGACCTTCCTGGCCTTCAGGACGGTCCAGGCCATGCCGGCCTTCCCGATCGTCTGCTGGGCGGCCGAGGAGACGGTTCCCTGCACTGTCCTGGCCGCTTCCCTGGCCTTCTCCGACGCCGCTCCGCCGAGACTCACCACGGCTTCCTTGCTGCCGTGGCCTACTGCGGCGGCCGCTTCTCCGGCACTCTCCGCCGCCTGGGCGGCAGCCTGCTGCGACTCCTTCGCCGGCGCCGCGGCGCCTTCGGTCACGGTCTTCTTCGCCGCTCGCGCGCTCGCGGTCGGCGACTGTCCGTTCGTCGTCTTGTTGCTTGCTCCAGCCATGCGCGTCGGGTATCCAGCCCCACGGTCGGCAAACAGCGACCCTCGTCGCACGGACGGCGGCCCTCGTCGCGCACTGCCGATCCCACCGGGCGGCGGCTCCTGCCAACCCGCCGCCCATCCGCCGCCCGCCCGTCGGCGAACCCGGCGATGCGTGCGATCCCTCACAGAATTGCGAAATCACGTCCAAGGCCGTGTTTCGCCCGGCGGATCGCGCCTACCGGTACTACATGGTCCAGTCGATACGCGAGACAGAACGAAAGTACGCCGTCCCTTCGTCCTCCGACACGTCCTGGCTGTCCGATGCCTCCTGGCTGTCCCGGTTGGAGCGTGTCGAAGGTGTCACGGCGGTCGTCGACCGGGGACCCGAGGAGTTGGACGCGGTCTACTACGACACCGCCGACCTTCGTCTGTCCGGTTCGTCGGCCACGCTGCGCCGCAGGACCGGCGGCTCCGACGCCGGGTGGCATCTCAAGCTGCCGTTGCCGGGCGACAGTCGGGAGGAGATCCAGTCGGCTCTGACCGACGCCGACGCCGACGCCGCTACCGCTACCGCTACCGACACGTACGCCGTCCCGGACGCCATGCTCGACCTGACGGTCTCCCGCACGCGCGGGGCAAAGCTGACCCCGGTGGTTCGTATCCGCTCGACTCGCGAGGTGCGGCATCTTGTCGACGCCGAGGGCACGCTCCGTGCCGCGCTGAACATCGACATCGTTCGCGCGGAGTCCCTGCGTGCGGAGGGCAGGCGTACCGCGTGGAACGAGGTGGAGGTGGAGCTGGCCGAGGGCGCCGATCCCGCTCTGCTGGATGCCGTGGACAAAAAGCTGCGCAAGAAGGGCATCGCTCGCGCGCAGTCCCCGTCGAAGCTGGCCCGGGCCCTCGACGAGACGCTCCCCGCCGCCCGAGCCGTCGGCGCTGACCAGTCCGGCGACCTGGACCTGAACCCGGGTTCGGCCGGCGAGCAGGTCCTCACGTACGTGCGCGAACAGATCCGTACCCTCACCGCCCTGGACCCGGCTGTACGACGCGACCGGCCCGACTCGGTGCACAGGATGCGCGTCGCCTGCCGTCGTCTGCGCAGTTGTCTGCGCTCCTACCGATCCGTCCTCGACCGCGATGTCACGGACCCGATCCGGGCCGAACTGAAGTGGCTGGCGGGCGAGTTGGGCGCCGAGCGCGATCAGGAAGTACTGATGGAGCGCCTCACCCACCGGATCCATGTCCTGCCCGAGGAGCTCGTTCTCGGCCCCGTCGTGGCACGGCTGCAGACGTGGAACGTCGCCCGTGGCACCGAGTCCCGTCAGCGCACTCTCGATGCCCTGGGCTCGCGCCGCTACCTGACCCTGCTCGACTCCCTCGCCACGCTGGTGGAACAGCCTCCGCTGCGTGCCAAGGCCCGCAAGAAGGCGGGCCAGGTCATGGCCAGGGCCGTCCTCAAGGAGTACGACCGCCTGGCCGGGCGCATGACCCCCGCTCTGGACCTGTCGCCCGGTCCGAAACGCGACGTGGCGCTGCACGAGGCCCGCAAGGCGGCGAAGAAGGTGCGCTACGCGAGCGAGGTGGCCCGTCCTGCCCTCGGCAAACCGGCCAAGCGTCTGGGCAAGCGGGTCAAGGCTGTGCAGAAGGTCCTCGGCGATCATCAGGACAGCGTGGTCGCCCGCGGCACGATCAGGGATCAGGCCGTGGCGGCCCATGCGGTCGGCGAAGCCGGTTTCACCTGGGGTCTGCTGTACGGCGCGGAGCAGGCCGTCGCCCACGCCAGGGAACAGGAGGTGCCCGCGGTGTGGGCGAGCGCCTCGGCGCCCGCGCTGCGCAAGCGGCTCCGTCGGTGACGGACGGTTCGAGGGATTGCCTACCAGGTGACGGGGAGTTGGGAAACGCCGCAGACCCGGCTTCCGCTGGTCCAGGTGAGTTCCTGGGCGCTGCCCGCGAGCGCGAGGCCGGGGAATTCCCGGATCAACGAGCCGATGGCGACCTGCAGTTCGACGCGCGCGAGGTTGGCGCCCAGACAGAAATGCGGCCCGTGTCCGAAGGTGATGTGCTTGTTGTCGGCACGCCGGACGTCGAACGTGTCCGGGGCCGGGAAGTGCTGGGGATCGAAGTTCGCGGCCACGACCGGGGCAAGAACGCCCTGCCCCTGCCCGACCGTGCCCCCTGACGGGAGCGACACGGTTTCGGTGGCAACGCGCAACAGCCCTCCGTGGCCGGGGACCTCCATGCGGAGGATCTCTTCGACGGCGACGTTCAGGAGCGCCGGATCATCGCGGATCACGGCGAGTTGGTCCGGGTGCCGCAGGAGCGTGAGGATGCCGCGGCCGATGACGTTGCCGGTGGTCTCGTGTCCCGCGATGATCAGCCCTCGGACCATGCGGGCAAGCTCGACTTCGTTGAGCCGGTCGCCCGCGTCGTGGGCGTTGATGAGAGCGTCGAGCAGATCCTCGCCCGGGGCCCGGCGGCGCGCGGCGATCAGGGCGTCGACGTACGCGGCGAACTCCGCGCCGGCTTTGGCACGTTCCGGTGCGTCGGCGGTGCTCGTGGACAGGAACAGGTCCGACCAGCTGCGGAAGTGAGGGCTGTCCTGAGACGGGACGCCGAGAAGTGTGCAGATGATGTCGATCGGCAGCGGGAACGCGAAGGCCGTCATCAGGTCTGTCGGGCGTGACCCGACGCGCATCTCCGCGAGGAGTTCGTCCGCGACGGCCTGGATCCGGGGCCGCCAGGTCTCGGCCCGCCGAGGGGTGAAGGCGGCCTGAACGATGCGCCGCAGCCGCGTGTGCTCGGGCGGGTCCATGTTGACCAGCGCGTTCGGATCGTCGGAGAAGTCGACGGCGGCCAGCATGCGCGGCGCGCCCGCGTAGCGCAGATTGCGGCTGAAACGCAGGTCTCCGAGGACTGCCCGCACGTCGTCGTACGTGGTCGCGAGGAGTGCTTCGTCCCCGCTGGGCAGGACCACCGGGGCCAGCGGGCATGCACTCCGCCTGCTGCTGTAGTCCCGCGGCGGGCTGCCGTGAGGACCCGGCGGGAAGGGGAACGTCGCCCCATCGTGGGATAACTCGTAGTCCGGCACCCTTGAACTCCTCTCTCGACAGAACTCGCTCCGCCATGACTGACGGACCGTCAACTACCTTCGAGAGTCCTCAGGTTCACGGAGATCGTCAAGGCTGAGGCGGTCGACGACGGCGGGGCCGGCCAGACCCGCTCCGGCTAGGCGAACGCGTCCGCTCCTCCTTCCACCCACACGCGCAGACGGGAAGGGCGTTCGGCATCCATGTGCACGGTGTTCGCGGCCACGGCGGTGCGGCGGGCGGCGGCCTCCGGTTCGCCGGTGTTCGTGTTGACGTCGAAGCGGGGGAAGTTGCTGGAGGAGATGTCGAGCCGGATGCGATGGCCGGCGGCGAAGCGGTTCGCCGTGTCGGGGGCGGTGACCTCGATCTCGTACACCTCGCCCGGAGTGAGCAGCTCCGGCCTCTCGTAGGAGCGGTGGAAGCGGCAGCGGACGATGCCGTCGGTGATGTTCATGGCGAAGCCGTGCGGATAGTCGGGGTTGGGCGGGTGGACGTCGATCAGCTTGATGGTGAAGTCGGTGTCCGGGGCCGTGGTGGAGATGTGGAGCCGTGCGGACACCGGTCCGGCCAGCACCACGTCCCGCTGGAGCGGCGGTGTGGTCAGGCTGATCACGTCCGGGCGGGAGTCCAGCGGCAGGTACGGCTCACGCGCCCCGTACACCCGGGCGTCCGGGGCGTTCTGGTCGTACGCCCCGCCGGTCATCACCGGCTCGCCCGAGGTGACCTGGCCTCCCATGGTCGGTACCGGGTGGTGCGGGTCGAAGTCGTAGGTCACCGATGCGGCGGCCGTGGTGGGCGGGTCGAGGGTGAGGGCGCCGTCGGTGGTGAGGTACAGGGCGACGGGGGCCGTCGACGTCGGCGGCCACTGGGTGTCGGTGCGCCACGCTCCGCCGTGCCGCATCCGCCCTGCCGCATCCCGTCGGCCGTCACCGCCGCCCATCAGGAAGTACTGGACGACGGGAAGGTCTCCGCCCTCCGGACTCCCCTCGTCCTCCCGGCCCAGCGCGCGGCCGACCCAGCGGCGGCGTAATTCCAGGTACGACGGGGCGAGGTTGCCGTCCAGTGTCGCCCGCGGTCCGAAGTCCACTTCTCCGGCGTACGTCTCGCAGCGGTGCCCGTGCGTCCACGGGCCCATGACCAGGTGGGAGGGCGCCGACTTCAGTTCCCGCAGGGCGGTGAAGTTCTCGATGGTGGAGCGGACGTAGGGGTCGTACCAGCTGCCCATGTGCAGGCTCGGCGCGTCCGGGAAGCGCCCGTAGAAGCCCCGCCCGTAGAGCGCCGGGTTGCGGTAGAAGTCCCCGAAGGTGTCCTGCCGCCACTGCTCCAGCAGGAAGCCCTCGTACGCCGACAGGTGCCGCAGCGGCGTGCAGCCCGGCCGCCACGGCATCGCACCGAACCAGCCCGGCACGTCCACCCGCAGCAGTGCCTCGCGCAGCACCGGATCAGCCGCCGCCTCCGGGCTCTGCACCGCGTGCCGCAGTGCCCAGGTCACCTGCTTCAGCTCGAAGGCGCCGCCCATCCGCATTCCCGCGTCGTACGCACAGGAGAAGCCGCCCGAGTCCTGGAACATGGCGGCGAGCCCCTGCGCCCCCTCAGCGGCCGCGGCCGCCTGGACGTGGGCGGAGTAGGACACCCCCGTCATCACGACCCTGCCGTCGCACCACGGCTGGTTCCTGAGCCAGGCGATCGTGTCCGCCCCGTCCGGGCCCTCGCCCAGGTACTTCACGAACGTTCCCTCGGAGTCGCCGCGGCCCCGGCAGTCCTGCCGCACGACGTGGTAGCGGGCTTCGGTGAAGTGCCGGGCGATGTCCTCGGGCTGCGGGACGGGCGCGTCGCTGCGGTCCTGGTCCGAACCGCGCTGCGTGCGCCGGCCGTACGGCGTGCGCTCCAGGAGCACGGGAAGCGCGGTCGCCTCCGGCTCGGGTGAGGCGGAGTACAGGTCGGCGGCGAGATGGACGCCGTCCCGCATGGGGACACGCAGGGTGCGGCGCCACAGGGCCCCGTCCTGGAGGGGTTCGGGCGGGCAGGCGTGGGGGGTGTCGTACGAGATCACCTCCGTGACGCTAGGCAGTTGCCCACGTCATGGCGATCACTTGACGTCATGAGGTCAACTGTTCCGCAGGACGGTGACGGGACCGGACGCGGGACCTACTGTGCAGCGCAACCCGGCAAACACCCCGCGTGCCGTCGCGACGGATCGTGCGCGGCCCTGGGTCCCCGTTTCCCACACAGCGCCCGCGACGCGGTCGCGTCGTGCCCTCGTTCCACCGTCCTCACAGGAGTCCGCCATGAGCACACCCGACAGCCGCACCCAGGAGGTGCAGGCCGACGAGCCCGACGAGGGGGGCCGTGGCTCCCGCCTCCTCGACCTGGTCGAGCGTGCCGGAAACGCGCTGCCGCACCCGTTCTGGCTGTTCTGGATCCTGGGCGGGGTGGTCGCCCTCGTCAGCTGGGCCCTGAACGTCTCCGGCCTGCGGGTCGAGGACCCCTCCTCGGGTGACCTGGTCGGCGTGCGCAGCGCCCTGTCGGCGGACGCCGTACGGGATCTGATCACCGGCGCCGAGGAATCCTTCGTCACCTTCGGCCCGCTCGGCACCGTGCTCATGGTGATGCTCGGCGTCGCGGTCGCCGAGCGGTCGGGACTCTTCGAGGCGCTTGCCCGCCGCATGCTGTCGGGCCTGTCCCCGCGCGCCGTCGTCCTGGGCGTGGCCCTGGGCGGCGTACTGGGGAAGTTCCTGTCCGACTCCGCGTACGTGGTCCTCATCCCGCTCGGGGCGGTGGCTTTCCGCGCCGTGGGCCGCTCCCCCATGCTCGGCATGATCGTCGCGTTCGTCTCCATCAACGCCGCGGGTGACGCCAACCCGCTGATCGCCCCCGGTGACGCGCTGTTCGCCTCCGTGGCCACCGAGGCCGCGCAGCTCGTCGACAAGGACGTGGTGGTCCGCGCGACGGACAACATGTACTTCACCACCGTCTCGGCGTTCGTGCTGGCCGGCACGATCGCCCTGGTCGTGGACAAGGTCCTCGCCAAGCGCGAGCACCACCTGCTCCCCGACGCGGACCTGGAGGCCGCCGCGGCACAGCAGGTCGTCGCCGCCGAGGTCGACGACGCCACCGAGGTACGGGCCCTGCGGACGACCGGTCTTGCCGTGCTCGGCTACGCCGCGCTGATCGTGCTCGCGATGCTGCCCGCCTCGTCGCCGCTCCGCGGCGAGGGCGGCGCGATCGTGGAGTCCACCTTCATGAACGCCATCGCCGCCTTCCTCACCGTCTTCTTCCTGCTCATCGGCGCGGTGTACGGGCGGCTCACCGGGCGGATCAGGGGAAGCCGCGCGATACCGGAGTTCATGGCGGAGGGAGTGCGTTCCATCGCTCCGCTGCTGGTGCTCTTCTTCGCCGTGTCCCAGTTCCTCGCCCTGTTCAAGTGGACCAACATCGCCACGGTCGTCGCGGTCGAAGGCGCGGACTTCCTGGAACGGTTGGGCGCGCCCACTCTGGTGCTGTTCTCCCTGCTGATCCTCACGGTCGCGCTGATGAACCTCCTCATCACCTCCGGCTCCGCCCTGTGGGCCCTGGTGGCCCCGGCACTGGTACCGATGCTGATGCTGCTCGGCACCAGCCCGGCCACCACCATGGCTCTGTACCGCATCGCCGATTCCTGCACGAACTCCATCACCCCGATGAGCACCTCGTTCATGCTCTGTGTCGGCTATCTGCAGACCCTTCGCCGCAAGGCCGGCATCGGCACCCTGGTCTCCTTCACCCTGCCCGTCGCCATGATCATGCTGGTGGTGTGGGTGCTGCTGTTCTTCGTCTGGTATCTGCTGGGCATCCCGCTCGGTCCGGGCGCGCCGGTGCGGTGACCTCGGCCGTACGCTGACGGCGTGAGCATCGTTCTCGACCTCGGAGGGCTCGGCCCCGCGGACCTCGCGGCAGGGCCCTCCCCGCTGTCGGAGCTGATGGCGGGCCTGCACGTGCTCGCCGAACCCGAGCACCATCCGGAGGCCACCGGCTGGGCGTCCCGCGCCGTCGCCTCGGCACCCGGACTGCGCGACGAGTTGTCCACGTTCGCGCCTCTGTGGGCCCGCTTCCGCTGCCGCCTGTTCTTCCCCCGTGCGTTGCCGCTCGCGGCGAGCCTGGACGAGGAGCTGGCGGCGATCGCGGCACTGCGGGCCGAGGACTTCCTCGAACTGGTGGCGCCCGGAGTCCTCGGCACCAACGCGCAGGCCGTGCCGCCGGTTCGCGAGTTGCGCGCCGGCACCGCCGCCGCGGAGGACTACGCACGCAGCTGTCAGCGCCGCTCCTACGCCCGCGGTGAGCTGGCGCGACAGTTGGTGGCGGCACCGCTCGATCTGCGGGACCGGCTGCTGGCGGTGCTGCGGGCCGCGGACACCGCGTTCTTCGCCGACGACTGGCGCATCCTGCGCCCGGCCCTGGAGGAGCACGCCCGGGAGGTACGTCGCCGACTGGCGTCCCGCTCCCCCGCGGATGTGCTCACCGAACTGCTGCCGACCGCGGCCCGGGTCGGACCGGGGGAACGGGTACGGCTGGACAAACTGCAGATCGACGAGGTGAAGGTGGCCCCGCGCCCCCTCGTCCTCGTGCCGTCCGCCCGGGTGTGGCCGCATCTGACCGTCAAGCACCAACACCCGTCGTGCGTGGTGGTGCAGTACGCGGCGCGCGGCACCACCCCGACCGCGGAGCTGACCGTACGGGATCTGCATCAGCGGCTGATGGCGCTCACCTCGCCCGCGCGGATGGAGCTGTGCCGCCATCTGCTGGGCGAGCCCATCACCACCTCGGAGCTCGCCGCCCGACTCGGCTCCAGCGAACCGCAGGTCTCGCGCGCCCTGCGGACCCTGCGCGACGCGGGCCTGGTGCGCTCCACCCGGGACGGCAAACTGGTGCGCCACCGGCTCGCCACGGACGTCATCCAGCGACTGGGCCACGACGTCCTGGCGACCGTGGCGCGGTGAACCCGGTCGTCCGCGAAGGCTGCGCGGTGCCGGGTGGC
>NZ_JAPWHT010000023.1:0-43649 GCF_027270795.1 Streptomyces sp. ActVer | reverse complement strand
ACCTGGCCGCCGCCCTGACCCGGCACGCCCATCCCTGCCGCGACGCCGGCCTCCTGCAAGGCGACGCGGGCACCGCCCTCGCCCTGACCACCGCAGCCCACGACGCTGCGCCGACCTCGGGATGGGACGCATGCCTACTGATCGACTGATCCAGCCCGTCCGCCTGGAAGCGACCCTGAACGCCGTGCTGGACGTCCTGGCCGGCACCGACACGGACACCGCCGCAGCCCGCGCCGGACTCGAGCTCACGGACCTGGACGCCGCCGTCGCCGTCTACCAGCAGGCCGGGCAACAGGCCCTCGCCCAACAGGCGGGGCCCCCGGCATGGCGTCAGCTGTACATCCAGTTCACCGACTGGGCCAAGGCCGAGCAGACCGCCGCCGACCACATCGTCCCCGTCCTGGACCTCGCCCAACAGGACGGTCTGATCACCGGGTGGTGGTTCATCCGTAAGCACCCGTGCTGGCGGATGCGGCTGCTCCCGGCCTTCGGGACGTCACTCCCCCTGACACTGACCGACATGCTCGACAAACTCACGGCCGCCGGACAAGTCCACCGCTGGTGGCCCGGCATCTACGAACCCGAAACCGCAGCATTCGGCGGCGACACCAGCATGACCATCGCCCACACCCTGTTCCACGCCGACAGCCACGCCATCCTCACCACAGCTCATGGCGAGCTGGGCCGCCGGGAGTTGTCACTGCTGCTGTGCGCCACCCTGATGCGCGCCGCCGGCCTGGAGTGGTACGAGCAAGGAGACGTCTGGCACCGCGTCACCCGGGAACGGCCCCTTCCCTCAGACGTACCGGCCGCCAAAATCCACGCCATGGCCGACAGCCTCCGACAGCTGCTCATCGCCGATACCAGCCCCTCTGGTCCCATGCTCCAGTCGGACCGCACCCTCAAGCCCGCCGCCGACTGGGTGAGCGCGTTTCGGCAGGCCGGAAGAGACCTCGCCACAGCCGCCCGGGACGGAGCCCTCGACCGCGGCCTGCGCGAGGTCATCTCCTACCACGTGATCTTCCACTGGAACCGGATCGGCCTGCCCGCCCGCACCCAGAGCGTTCTCGCTCACGCGGCACATACCGCGATCCTGCATCCCGCTGACCCCACGGAAAGGCCGATGCCGTGACCGCGCCGCCACAGTACCCACAGGCAAGGCTCCGTCGGCTCTCCAGGCGGTTCCCGCTGGTCAGCCGGTCCCACCTCGTCTACCCCAGCTTCGCCGCCCGGCTCGACGAAGTCCGCTCCTGCGGGGAGAAGTCGGCGCAGGACGGACCGCTCCGCGACCGGATCAACCTCGCATGCGCCACCTGGAACCTGTCCGCACTGATCGCCTCCGACAGCGGGCTGACCGACCTGGCGACAGACCTCTGCCTGCGTCAGCTCCGTCTCTTCCAAGCCGCATGGCCTGTCACCGGGGACACCGCCATCGCCAGCCTCCAGCCCATCGTCAACCTCGTACGGCTGACCGCCCGAACGGGCGACCCGCAGGCCGCCTTTCAGCAGCTCATGAGCGTGCACCGCGCCGCCCGTGACAGCGGCAACGCGACCGTCTACGGACAGGCCATCGACCTCACGGGCTTCACCACCGACGCCGGCTTGGACCACATCCAGCCCTGGCTACACGACCTCTTGCTCGACGACGGCACCCGGCTCCTGGTCGCCGCCGGCCAATGGCATGAGGCGGCAGAACACGCGACCGCCTACGACGAGCAGCCCGAGCGGCTGTACGGCAGCAGGCAAGCACGCATCGTGGCGAACCTGCATACGGACGCTCTGGACACGGCCAACTCCCTGATCGACAAGGCCACGATCACGGAGCCGTGGGAGGAAGCCGTCGCCCAGGTCCTCCGCCACTACGCCGACCACCTTGCGGGCCGCGCCACAGCAAGAGGGTTCGCCGCTACGGCACTCGCCGTGCGGGATGCGCTGGAGCCGGACCCGCCACACCTGCGCATGTTCCGGGTGCGGCTGGCCCTGGCCGCGATCGACCTGGCGCCAGAAGGCTGTGAAACCCTCGCGCGCCCCCTGTACGACGCGATCGTCAGCGACACCACACGGGCGCGGGACGCGTACGCAGCACGCGAAATCCTCCGCCACCCCGCTCCACCGGCTGACGGGTGGTCACGCCACGAGCTGGAGGCGATCGTCCTCGACGGCGGCCTCGGCCGGGGCGCCCTGCCGGAATCGGTGCTGTCCACGTTGATGCGGGCTGTCAGCACGGCTGGGGCGAGCCTCGCTCAGTGCCTCACTGAGGAGGGAGGTGTATCGCCGCATGCGAGAGGGCCAGGCGTCAGCTGATGCAACGACCGCCGATGCTCGGGGGGCGTGGGACGCGTGCCGCTCTCACCCGCCACGCAATCGCCGCCTTCGACCACACCTGGGTGCTACCGACCAGCAGGAGGCTGGGGCATCGGCTGCGCCGTCAGTCGCCTGTGTGGAGACGCAAGCCACCGACGCGCCTCCCCGTCATTCCGCCCCGCCAGCCCCTAACCTCGCGCGAATGGAGACCACCGTGACACCCGTCACCGATCCCGCCGTATGGCGCGACGAGCTCGTGAGCCGCCTCGTCGACAGCGGCCACCTGCGCACCCCGGAAGTCATCGCCGCGTTCCGGAGCACCGAGCGCCACCGGTTCCTCCCCAGTGTCGACCTTCAGAGCGCCTGCGTCGACGACGCCGTGGCGATCAAGCACGACGCGACGGGCACAATGCTTTCCTGCATCTCCGCCCCCTCCATCGTCGCCACCCAGCTCGAACAACTGGGCGCCCAGCCCGGCCACAAGATCCTCGAAGCCGGCGCCGGCACCGGTTACAACGCCCGGCTGCTGTCAGAACTCGTAGCTCTCGAAGGCCATGTGTGGACCGTGGATGTCGACCAGGACCTCGTCGACGGCGCGCGGAAGAACCTCGCTCAGGCCGGGACCGCAAACGTCACCGTCGCACTGGGCGACGGCGCCGGCGGTCTGCCCGAACATGCGCCCTTCGACCGCATCCAGTTCACGGTCGGCGCCGGGGACATCCCCGTGCGGATTCTCGACCAGCTCGCCCCCGGTGGACGCCTCGTCATCCCGATGCGGATTCGCGGCAGCATCTCCCGCAGCTTCGCGTTTGAACGCGACGGCCAGACCTGGAGGACGGTCTCAACCGAGATGATGACGTTCGTCCCTCTGCGCAAGGGCGTCTGCAATGACGTCCGAACCATGGTCGACATGGCAGGTGAGGGCGACGTGCGCTTGGAGACCTACAGCGAGCAGAACGTCGACCGCGAGGCGATCCGCACCGTCCTGGACCAGCCCCCAGCCGAGATCTACACCAACGTGAAGTTCCGCAAGGGCGACTCCTACGAGTGGCTCTACCTGTATCTGGCATACGTGCTGCCGAACGGCCTGTCCCGGATGCCGGGGTCCCGCTCCGGCCTCATCCCGAACTTCGGCTGGGGCTCGATGACCGCACTCGACAATGACTCCTTGGCCTACCTCACGAAGCAGGAAGGCGAGGACGAGCACGGCACGTTCTGGCAGATCGGCGTCATGGGCCACGGCCCGCGCGCCGCCGAACTAGCCGACCAGGTCGCCACCGAAATCAGCGAGTGGAACCAAAGCTGGGGCAACGGCTCACCCGAACCCAGCTTCCGCATGGCCGTTGGTGACGCCCGCAACCAACTGACAGCCTGCGAACCACGCTTCGTCATGGACAAGCCCTGCAGCCGCCTCGTCGTCGACTGGCCCCGCAGGAGTTGAGCCGACGATGCCACCACAGCAATGGAGAGAATTCAGTCCGGTTGACCAGCATCACCGAACATGCAGCGCAGCGGTATTTCCCGTTCTGGGTGTCAACACCCTTGTGCACCATGCATTTTTCACAGGCTTCTGACCTGAGATCATCGATTACTTCCCTGGTTTACCTGTAAAATCATCGAAGGCCGGAAACGGTCACCCGGGCGTCGCGGACATGACGCGAGACGACAAGTCTGCGCCCCCGGAGGACAACGTGCCTGCCCCGTTTCCCGCCTTAGCCGGCATGACGGCCCATCTCGGCCGCGCACGGACCAATGCGGTCACCAGCTGCGCGGGTGCGCCATCCTTCAGGCGCGCCGACGCGTCAAGTCCCGCAGCCACGCGGGGCATTGCCGCCGACCCGATTGGCAACGCGGGGCCCCTCGGACGCACTCGCCCAGCAGAAACCCAATTCCGTGAGCATCACTGTCTCCCTGGTTGTTGTGCTGGCCGTCATGGTGTGGCTGCTGATCCGCAAAGGCGGCCTCAAGGCCGGCCACGCAATAGCGGCCGTGCTCCTCGGCTTCTATCTCCACGACAGCTCGCTCGCTCCGTCCATCAGCCGCGTCGTGCAGAGTGCGGTCGAGACGATCAGCGAGATCCGTATATAGACCGGCCGCCGGGGCACCCCCGTGGGCCCGGGCCGTACGCCGCCTCCCCCGTCGGCTGCGGTCTGGCGCGCGTGCCCCGGCGGCCACTCCCACCCGAGTCCCGGCCTGCACGCTGCGGTCCCCGCGCCCGGTGCGGGTGCGCTGCTCGCTCGTTCCCTGCCGGCCATTTCCTCCTCCCTGTCAGGACCACGTTCCGCGAGGTCACCCATGTCTGATCAGTCATGCCCGCGACCCATCGGTCACCGACGTGGCCAGCGCCGGCGTGCGCGCGGCGCCGAGCCACTACGCACCGAGAAGGGGCTGCACCTGCGGCTGCGGCTTCTGGTGCTCGTGCCCGCCCTCTTCGTCGCGGCGATCTTGTGTATGGCGGCTGCCGTCGGCACGACGGCACGCGTCCATGTGGATGGCTGGATCATCGGGGCGGTGGCAGCAGCCGCCGGCCTGGCCGTGCTGGTCTCCGCGGACTGGATGGCAGTTCGCACGGCGGCTGAGCTGCACCGGCAGCGCAGCGAGTACAGCGATTCAGTGCATGGCTGGCTGCGGCACTTCCAGTCCAGTGTGGACGATGGACGCAAGAGCATCAGCGATGCTCTGGAGCAGATCGACCGGGGCGAGCGGCCTTTCCCTCCCGACTTCAGCGCGGCACAGGCGAACTCCGACGGCAACCCGTGGAACGAAGCTGAGGCCGCTCTGTTCCAGCTGCAGGCAGAAACGTGGCGGGCGGTGGTAAACGGGCGGCAGACGGAACTGACACAGGCGCTTGTCTATCTGGCCGGCGGCTTGACCCTGCTGCTCGTACGCGCGCTCGGCATCGTGACGGAGCTGACCAACCAGGTCCAGGACCCGGACTTGTTGTACCGCGTGTACGACGTCAATAACCTGCTCAAGCGCATGCGGCGGTCGGCAGGGCGACTGGCGGTTCTGGGTGGTGTGAAGGCGCGCACGCTGAACCAGCCGATCGGGCTGGTGGCTCTGCTGCGTGGCGCGTCGGGGGAAATCGAGAAGTACGCCCGGGTCCGCATGCACACCTCCACCCTGGATGTGCAGATACCGGGCTTCGCCGGTCCCGATCTGATTCACCTGCTGGCCGAGTTGGAGGAGAACGCCACTCTCTGCTCCCCGCCGGACAGCAAAGTCGTCGTGCGCGCGACGAGGGTCACCGCGGGTCTGGCCGTGGAGATCGAGGACCGGGGCATAGGCATGGCCCAGGGCGAACTCGATCGCTGCAACCGGATGTTGGCCGATCCCCAGGACACAGACCTGGCCGAGCAACTGGCCCAGCGCCAGACCGGCTTGCTCGTGGTGGCCAAACTCGCCCGCCGGTACGGCATCCAAGTGCGACTGCAGAAGAATCTCATGCACGGGATCACGGCACTCGTGGTGGTGCCGGACAAACTCCTGCTCTGGCAGAACGAGCCGGCGGCACCGTCACAGGCTCACGCATACGTTGCCGCCACACCGGTCCCGGCAGCGCAACTCACGAGGCTCCCCGGTCCTCGGCAGTCCGGCGGTCCTCGGCCCAGTCCTCCGGCCCCAGTCCCAGCGGGGACGGCGCCACTGCCTTACCGTGACGCGCGGCCTGCCCCTGGGCGGCGCCCCGTCGCCTCGACAGCGACCACGGCAGCGCCGCCGCTCGGCGCCACATCTGACACTCGCCCCCGGTTGCCGCAGCGAACACCACAGGCAACGGTCCATGAGCGCGCGGCCCCTGCCGAGCCAGAGGCCGCCCCCGTCCCGCTCGCGCCGCCGGATCCTGCCTTCGTCAGCAATTTCACCCAAGGCGTGCATCGCGCGGAACAAGCCGCGGCAGACAGCGAGGCGCGACCGCCAAAGGGGAGCGCGAGCTGACCCCCCGCGACGCGCCCCACACATCCTTCGTGCCTCGCTTCGCGCCTGAGTACCAGTCCGTACAGCGTACGGAGATTCGGAGATTTGGAATGACCACCGACTCGACGGCAGTCCAGCCGGATGTGGTTGTGGACGAGCTCCTCAACGACTTGGCCCAGCTGCCCGATGTGACGGGCGTCCTGCTCGGCACGCAGGACGGCCTGCGGCTGGCTCACGCGGGACCGAGCATGGACGGCAAACTGGCAGACCGCCTGGCCGCAGTCATCAACGGCCTGTACTCGATCGCCCACGGAGTCGACGACGGCGAGGGCCGTGTCGAACAGGTCCTCATCAGGAAGTCCAGCTTCCTGCTGTTCATCATGAGTGCCGGCAGCCCCCCGTCCGTAGTGGCGCGAAATGCGGGACGCGACCCGAAAAAGGTCGAAAGCGTGCTGGGTGTGCTGACCAACCCCCGCGCGGACGAAGGAGCCGTCGGTTTCGCGATGGTCGACCTGATCAAGCGGATGGGCGAGTTGCTTGCCACGGAGGCACGTGTGGGCGGGGCCCCTTCCGGTGACGGCCAGTGAGATGGCGGCCGCAAGCAGCCCGGCCTGGACCGTCGAGGACACCGAGGCCCCCAGCCTTTACGTCCTGACCGGCGGCCAGACCAAGCCCACGCACGACTTGCAGATCGAGACGCTGCTGTGGGCCGAGGGAGAACCGCCTGTCGGCCAGCCGCCGGAAGCCGAACAGGCCATGGCGTTGTGCCGGGAGCAGCCCCTGGCCGTCGCTGAGATCGGCGCCCTGATCGGGCTGCCCTTCCAGATCACCAGGATCCTCATGTCCCGGCTGATCGACATCGGTGCGCTGAGTGCCGTGACCGCCACGGGCTCCACTGACCTTCCCGACGTTGCTCTCCTAAAGGCCCTTCGCAATGGACTCCTCAAGCTCTGACCTCGGGCTGCCACGCCGGCTCGGCGGCGCGAATGCCACCTCCGTCAAGATCGTCGTCGCCGGCGGGTTCGGGGTCGGCAAGACCACGTTCGTGGGCGCCGTCTCCGAGATCACCCCGCTGCGTACCGAGGCCGTGATGACGGCCGCCTCCGAGGGCGTGGACGACCTCACGCTGCTGCTCGACAAGAAGGCGACCACCGTCGGCATGGACTTCGGCCGGATCACCTTCCCCCAGCTGAACACCGTGCTGATGCTGTTCGGCACCCCAGGGCAGACCCGGTTCTGGTTCATGTGGGACGAACTCACCCGAGGAGCCCTCGCAGCGGTTGTCCTCGTCGACACTCGCCGCCTCGACGAAAGCTTTCCCGCAGTCGACTACTTCGAGCGACGCGGCCTGCCCATCATCGTCGCCGTGAACGAGTTCGACGACGCCTGCCGCTACGACCCCGACGAAGTCTCAGCCGCTCTCGCCCTGCCGGCCACGGTTCCGGTCGTGCTGTGCGATGCCCGCAAGAGGGCGGACGCGGCCGGCGTACTGGCCCATCTCATCGACCACGCACTCACCCGCCCACATTCCCCTGCCACCGTCCTTCAAGGAGCACAGCTGTGAACACCCACGCTCCGTCCGACCTCCTGTCCACCGCCGGCCACGACATCGACTGGCAGAGCCACCTGCCCGAATTCTTCGACCCCACGGCTCCGCCCGTTGGCGCGTTCGACGCCTTCGCCCAACAGGTCGCCAACGCGGCCGGCACTCCGTACGCCATGCTCAACTGGGTCGGCAGCGAGCAGTTCTTCCTCGGTCTCGCCAACCCCTCCGGAGGCGAACTGCCCGTGGTGGGCCGCACCATGCCGCTGACGCACGGCTTTTGCCCGCACGTCGTCCAGCGCCGGGGCTCGCTGGTCCTGACCGATGTCCTCGACTTCGACGAGTTCGCCGGCAACCCGGTCGTCGACGAGATCGGGGTCCGCGTGTACGGGGGAGCCCCTCTCATCGACGAGCGCACGAACCGTGTCTGGGGCACGGTCTGCGTGGTCGGCACCGAGCCGCGAGACCGCTCGGAAGGTCGCCCGCTGTGGACGCTCATCGACCACTACCGCGACGTCTTCATGACCGAGTTCTACCGGCGTACCAGCTCGTAGCAACACCCGCGCGCCCGGCCGCACCAGCCGCGACCACCACCCCGAGGGGGAGACAACGATGCCCACGATGTCGTCCACGACTCCGGTCACGCCCGACTACGAAGCCCTGGTCCAGCAGTTCGACGAGTTCGCTGCTGCGGAAGTCACCCCCCGAGTCCAGCGCATGGAGTCCTCCCCTCACTCCGTGGAACGCGACCTGGCCCTGCTCATGGCCGAGCAGGGATGGTTCGGCGCCACGATCCCGCGCCAGTACGGCGGTATGCATGCGGGACATCTCGCCAAGACCCTCATGATCCAGAGCGTGGCGCGGGCATCGGGCGCGGCCGGCGCCATCCTGCAGGCGAGCCAGCTGCCCGTATCGATGATCATCCACTTCGGCAGCGACGAGCAGAAGGCCCTGCTGCTGCCCCAGATCTCCTCTGGGGACACACTGCTGTCGATCGCGGTGACCGAAGAGGAGACCGGCAGCCATGTGCTCGGCATGGAGACCACCGCCCGCCGCGACGGCAGCGACTGGATCATCGACGGCAGCAAGGTCCACATCGGCAACAGCCACATCGCCCACGTCCACTGCGTCGTGGCCCGCACCGCCTCCGCCGAGAAGGCCGGCTCCCGCGCCCTGACCGCCTTCCTCGTCGAACACGACCGCGACGGACTGACCGTCGAACCGCACCGGCCCGCCCTCGGCCTGCACGGCTTCAGCTTCGGCAAGCTCACGTTCGACGGCGTACGAATACCCGAAGCCAACGTGATCGGCGAAGTGGGCGACGGCAAAGACATCGCCTACAGCAGCAGCATCCTCTACGGCCGGCCCAACCTCGCTGCGGTATCCCTCGGTATCCACGAAGCGATCATGGAATGCGCCGCCAGCTTCCTTGAGGGACGCCGCCGCTACAACGGCACCCTCGCCGACCTTCCCGTCCTGCGTGACCGGATCGGTGCCATGAAGTCCCGGCTGATGGCCTGCCGCGAACTCGCCCACCAGGCCGTACACATGCTCGACCACGGCCAGAGCTGCGACGGCGAACTCATTAACTCCAAGTACCTCAACCACAAATGGGCCGTCGAATCCGGCCAGGACGCCATGGAACTGCACGGCGCCCACGCCCTGCGCACGGACTACCCCCTCCAGCGGCTGTGGCGGGACGTCCAGCACACCTACTCGCCCGCCGGAACCGGCGAGGTCCAGCGCCAACGCCTAGCCGAAACCGAGCTCGGCGACCCTCCCATCCAGTGGTCCGAACGACTCGCCGCCAAGACCTCGCTCTTCCTCCCCACCAGCACAGCCGCCTAACTTCCAGGCACCCGCGCCCTCAAACACCACAACCAGCTGCGGGGAACCCGGACGGCCTATCTGTCTCCGGAGCCTGCCGCCTGGTCCAAGCTCCACCCGTCGTGTGGAGCCTGCCGACAGCGCGGCTGGCCGTGGAACAGATCACGCGCCACGACCTTCCCACCCCATCTCCTACTCAACCGACACGGAGCACCTCCATGACGAGCACAACTCCCGCCGTACATACAGCCGACACGGATGTGTCCGCGCTGTTGGTCGAAGTGCGGCGGGAGCTGGACAGCATCGCGAACCGGGGCATCGTCTCCGCCCCACGTGCCGTCGCCGACACCCTCACCACACTGAAGGAGCTGGCCCCCACCCTGATCCCGCACGCCCGCACCCTCGCCGCAGCGCTCGGCGACAGGGAACGCTCCGAACTCCACGAGCTGATTGAGCGGACCGAGGCCCGCTCCAACTCCCGGCCGCGGGCGGACCTCGCGTACGAACACCTGCTGGTGCTGGTCAGCCAGCTGCAGGAGCTGCTGCGCTGGCTGGAGCGAGCGCACGGCATCTCATGTCGACGCACACTGGCAGCCGCCGCCAGGCGCCGCGGCAGCAAAGAACCTCACCCGGACCAACTGGGGTAACGGTCTGCACCTGGTGCCAATCGGCGCTTTCGTCCTGTGCAGCCGCACCAGGGCCCACCGCAACGTGTCGACTGGATCCTCGGCACCCCCGACTGGGCGTCGACCCTCCGGCGTGTCGAGGTCATCGACACCGAGGACGTCCGACGGGTGACCGACCACGCTCTCGTCATCGCCACCTTCGAGCTGCACGCCGTGCAACAGACGCTCAGCACCGCCGTGTAACCGGACCGACGTGGCGCGAAGACGCCGGCCGCGCTCCGAAGTCCAGGCTGGTTGCCCGTCTGACGCATCGGGGCGGCGAGACGACACGCCCTACCCGCTGAACGAGTCCCTTCCGATCCCTCTTCGACGACATCGAGGAACTGACCGACCGTGAATCAGCTCCAGACCTCACCCCCGCTGTTCCCGCACCAGCAGGAGGCCGTGGACGTCCTGACCAAAACCCTGATCGACTCCAGCCGGGTCACCGCAGTGATGGCATGCGGGACAGGCAAGACGCGGGTGGGCGCCGAAGTCGCGGGCCAGGTCGCCGAGATCGGTTCCCGGCGCCGCCTAGTGGTCGTCCCCACCCTGGAACTCGTCCGCCAGACGATGATGGAATGGGCACACCAGCTCGGCCGACACCGGCTGGGCCGCATCATCGCGGTCTGCTCAGACCGCGAGGTCCTCTCCGCCCACCGCACCGGACTGCAGGACGAACTCACCAGCACAGAGGCCCAAGTCGCCAACGACGCCGCCCAGCTGGCAGCCCTCGCCAAAGACCCCGGGCCGCTCACCATCGCCTGCACCTACGCCAGCCTTCACATCCTGGCCCAGGCCCAGGCCCACCACCGCATGGCGCCGCCGGACATCGCCGTGATCGACGAGGCCCACCGCACCGCGGGCGCCGCAACCAAAGCCTGGGCGGCCATCCACTACGACGACATCATCACGGCGCGCCGCCGCCTGTATCTCACCGCAACGCCCCGGATCCTCGACGGCGAGGGCGAGGACGTCATCAGCATGGCGGACGAGCGTCTTTACGGCCCGGTCGCCTACCGGCTGCCCTTCGCGACCGCCATCGACCTCGGCTTACTGGCCCGCTACCGCCTCGTGGTCCCCGTCGTCACCAACAGCGAGGCCCACCAGCTCCTCGGCCGGGACGACGCCTTCCTGCGCATCGGCAGGACCGCCGTGGCCGCCCCCATGCTCGCCAAGCAGCTCGCCGTGCTGCGCGCCGCCCACGAGCACGGCATCCGGCGCATGATCACCTATCACGGCAGCATCGCCGAGGCGAAGTGGTTCGCCACCCTCCTGCCCCACGCCCACGCTCTCCTGCCCCCCGATCAACGCCCCACCGCCCTGGCCGCCGAGCACGTCCACGGCAACCAGACCGTCGCCCAGCGGCGCAAGGCGCTGGACAGGCTCGCCGGGCAGGAAGACGGCCTGATCGTCGTCTCCAACGCACGCGTCCTGTCAGAAGGAGTCGACGTCCCCGCCGTGGACGCCGTCTGCTTCCTCAGCCCGCGCAGCACGATCGACACCATCCAGGGGACCGGCCGGGCCATGCGGCTCAGCGACCGCAGCCGACCCAAAACCGCGACCATCATGGTGCCGGTCTTCCTCCAGCAGGACCAGGATCCCGAAACCGCGCTGAGCTCCACCCCCTTCGGCCCGGTCTGGCAGACGGTGCGGGCCCTCGCTTCACACGACGAGACACTGCACCAAGAACTCGAAACCGCCCGCCGCTCCCTCGCCACCCCCACCGCTACCGGAAAGGTCCGGCTCGGCGCCGGCACCGAAGGTGAACTGCCCGACTGGCTCTCTTTCACCGGCATTCCCGTCCCTCCGGACTTCGCCGACGCCATCACCGTACGGACGGTTCGCGCAGCCACCACCGTCTGGCCCGAATACCTCCAGGCCGCCGAAACCTACCGGGCCGAGCACGGGGACCTCCGTGTCCACGAGGACTACCGCACCCCCACCGGACTGGGCCTGGGGCGCTGGATCGCATACCTGCGCAAACTCCACCGGCTGGGCAAACTCTCACCTTCCCAGATCGAGGAATGGGAAGCCCTCGGGATGACATGGTCAGTTCCCGATCAGAAACTGCAGAAACTGATCCACGAGCTAAGAGAATTCAAGAAGGAATACGGACACCTGGACGTCCCGAAGACCTACGTCGCCGAGAGCGGCGACCGCGCGTACCCGCTCGGCCAGACATATGCCAGCCTGCGTACCTCCTACAGATACGGACAGGTGCCGGATGCCAAGGTCGCGGCCCTCAACGCGGAGGGATTCATCTGGGACCGAGCCGAGTACGTCTGGAATCAATTCGTCTCAGACTGCCGCGAGTTCATGATCTGGCATGGCCACCTCGACATACCCCAAACCTACGTCCTGCGCGGTCGAAGCATCGGCCAGCAGGTTTCCGGATTCCGTACGCATCCGGACCGCCTAAGTCCCGAGCAACACCGAACACTCGACCGTATAGGCTTCGTCTGGGACTCGCTGCAATTTCGCTGGGACCTCCATATAAAGGTAGTTACCGACTTCAAGGCCGAACACGGGCACCTGAACATCCCAGGCAGCTATGTGATCGAAAAGCCCGTCCTTCTTCGCCCGCGCAGCTGGATGAACACATGCATCCAGAAATACCGGAAAGGAAAACTCAAACCGGAGCGACATCAGCAACTCGTGGCCCTCGGAATGAAATTCCCCGACTAGCAGGAGAGGCTGTGCCCAGTGAAGATCTCCGCCGCGGGCGCGCCAATGCCTGACCGGTCGGCCCGCCATGCTGATCAAGCCGCTCCGAGCTCGATCGCGCCCCAAACATGCCGTCATCCCACCCACCTCATCGGCCTCGTCCGTATCGGCCGTCGGTGTTTCGGCCACCGCCGTCATGTGGTGGACCCGCCTGAATCAACGGCCACGAGCGTGCGGACCGCGAGATTGGGCGGCTGGGGATACGACTCAAACACGTGTGTTCGAAGACGGGCGTCGCGTCGTTGTTCCGGTCATCATCAGCCATCCCCCCAAGTCGGTGCTGGAGGTTCCCAGTTGCCTGTCGTTCAGAATGCCCCGAATGAACTCCCGACGGCCGCATGGCCGTTTGCGTCTGCCTCCCGGTTTACCGACAGGGCGAGGGGAGGTGGCCGGTGAGCGCCGAGCCCGCCTCTCCGGCGCCTGATACGGCGGCGCCGCGCCGGTTGCCGCCTCCACCGCCTGCCGAGCTGCGCTACGGCGGCCGGCACGCCAAGAATCCCCTGACGGACGCATCGTTTGCGCAGATGTGCCGGCGGCTTCCGTCGGTGCTGGCGCAGACCGCACGGATGGCGTGGGCGATCGACCGACGGGCTGTGCTGCTACTGGTGGGTTGTCAGCTGGCCATCGGCATCAGTGCCGCCGTTCTACTCACCGCCACATCCCGTGCGATGCGCTGGATCCTGGCCGACGGCGAGGTGGCCGACCGGCTCCACCAGGCGCTGCCGGCCCTGCTGATCATCGCCTGCGCGTCGGCGGTGGGGCGGGTGGCGACCGCGCTGTCCTCATACGCGGACGGCCGGATCACCCCACGGTTGACGACCGAGTCCGACTGCGCCCTGGTGGCGGCGGTGTGCCGGATGGAGGCCGCCGCGCGGGCGGAGGACGGCTGCGCGGACCGGCAGGAGGCCGCGGAGATGGGGGTGGTCCGCAGCCACGTGATGGTGCAGGACGCCACCCGCTTCACCGCTGCCATCGTGCGTATGGTCAGCGCGAGCGGGGTGCTGTCGGTGCTGCACCCGCTGTTGCTGCCGCTGTCGCTGCTCGCCGTCGTCCCCGCCGGCGTGGGCGCCGTCCTGCACGCCCGCGTCAGCTACGAGACCCACTACGCCAACGTGGGCGACCGCAATGTTCGGCAGAACCTGCGCGGCTGGGCGACCAGCGTGAAGTTCACCGACGAGATCCGCGCCAACGGCATGACCTCGTACCTGGTGTTCTGGTACCGGTCGATCTCGGAGCGGATCGACGCACGCACCCTCGCCGCGGCGCCGAAGATGTTGCGGATCGTGCTGATCAGTTCGGCAATCGGCGGCATCTTCCTCATCGCGACTTGGGCGGGTCTCGCCTGGCTGGCGGCCAGCGGACGGATCGAGCCGTCGATCGCCGCGACCGCGGTCATCGCGGTGCAGACCGCGCTCGCCGCCCTCAGTCAACTCGTCATCTACGGCGCAGCCATGTTCCACACCTCCCTCTACCTCGCGGACATGGGCGGTTTCCTCGACTACGCCGCCGAACGCGCCCCCAGCCGAGGCGAGTTCACGCCGAGCCGGCCGGTGGAAGAGATCCGCCTCGACGAGGTCGCGTACCGGTATCCGGGCAAGGAGACTCCGGCCGTGGCGGGAGTGTCGCTGGCGGTCCGCAGCGGCGAAATCCTCGCCGTGGTCGGCGAGAACGGCTCCGGGAAGTCCACCCTTACCCGGCTGCTCGCCGCCATCTTCCTGGCCGACAAGGGCATGGTCTCCTGGAACGGCCACGACGTCGCCGACCTCGACCCCGACAGCCTGTGGGACCTGTCCGGGCTGGTGCCGCAGAACTTCGCGCAGTGGCCGCTGTCCGTCCGCGACAACGTCACCCTCGGCCAGCCCCGCGAGGCGGGCGACGACCTGGTGTGGCGGGCCCTGGAGGAGGTCGGGCTGCGGGACGCCGTCGAGGAACTCCCCGACGGCCTGGACACGCTGCTGGCCCGGGAGCTGTGGGGCGGAACGGAACTCTCCGGCGGGCAGTGGCAGCGCCTGGCATGCGCGCGGGCCCTGTATCGCAGGTCAAGCCTGCTGATCCTGGACGAGCCGACCAGCCAGATGGACGCCCGCGGCGAGCACGCCATCCTCGAAGAGATCAAGACCATCGCGGCAGGCCGGATCACGATCGTAGTGACCCACCAGCTGGTCAACACCAAGATCGCCGACCGGATCATCGTGATGGAACACGGCCGGATCGCCGAACACGGAACATACGACGAACTCGCCCACGGAGGCGGCCTGTTCGCCGAACTTCTGGCCCTGTCCACCGACCGCTGACCCAACTACGTCGCGCTGTAGGGTCCGCGATTCGATGCGCAATGTCGGCTGAGGACGCGCACTCGATGCGCAAATCCGGGTCTGGGTGCGCGATGGATCACAGGACCTGCGGTGGTGTCGAAGCCGATCCCGCCCTGAACCACGCTGGGGCGGAAGAGGTGCGCACTTCCGGCCGTCCGGACGAGTGCGCATCGAGCTCGGATTCCGGCGTCTCCGCAGGAACCCGTGCGCACGAAGTCGCGAATCCTACACGCGCCCTGGCCCCCGGGGCGCGACGACTCCACCACTTACCCGCCGTACCGATGGAGGATTCCGTGACCGCACCAGCCGTTACCACGACCACGGCGGCGCTGCTCGTCAGCGCGGACGGCCACTACCTGCTGCATCTGCGGGACGCCAACAAAGACATCAGCTGCGCCGGACAGTGGTCCCTGCCCGGAGGCCATCCCGAACCCGGCGAAAGCCTCGACGACACGATCGCCCGCGAACTGATGGAAGAGGCCGGCCTGCACATCCCCGACCTCGTCCCGCTCGCCGTCGTCGAGGACACCGACGCCGACGGCCGGACCACCAGCCGGGTCCAGGTGTACGCCGGGACGTGGGACGGCGACCCCGCCCTGCTGCCCCTCACCGAGG
Source organism: Streptomyces sp. ActVer (assembly GCF_027270795.1). Classification (NCBI taxonomy): domain Bacteria; kingdom Bacillati; phylum Actinomycetota; class Actinomycetes; order Kitasatosporales; family Streptomycetaceae; genus Streptomyces; species Streptomyces sp. ActVer. The sequence continues at coordinate 27,738 of NZ_JAPWHT010000023.1, read as the reverse complement.
GGATCATGCTGCGCTTCACCGATGCCGAGCAGATCCCGTATCTGACCATGGACCCCGGCACCACGGCCGTCATCCGCCACCACCAGGAGGGCCCACGCCCAGACGGTGGTGCCACCGACGCGTTGCCGGTGCTGCGCCTACGCGATGCCGGCACGAAGACGGTGCCGAACGTTATCGGCGTCCATCTGTACCTGGAACGGGACGGCGAGATCCTGCTCGGGCTGCGGCATCCCGACTCCGTCTACGCGCCCCTGGAGCACCACTTCCTGGCCGGTCACTGCGAACGAGAATCCGCCATCGCCTGCCTGATCCGGGAGGCTTGCGAGGAGGCCGGGTTGGTGATCAAGGCTGAGGACGTCGAACTTGTGCACGTCGTCCACCTCGTCGACTCCCCCGGCGCACAGCCGCGCCTCCAGCTGGTCTTCCGGGCCCGAACGTGGCAGGGCGAACCCCAGGTCCTCGAGCCGGACAAGTGCGTCAGCTGGGGCTGGTGGCCCGCCGACGCTCTGCCAGAGCCGACCGTCACCTACACCCGGGCCGCCATCGACGGCATCCGGCGCGGCCGCCTCTACACCGAACTCGGCTGGACCTGACCCTTGTGCCTTTCCCCTCGCCTTCTTTAGGAGATCGCCACCATGCCCAAACCCGCCCCACCCGTTTCCCCCACCACCCCAGCCGTGGACGACGCCGACGCGGCGAGAGCCCGTGCGGCCATGGTCGCCCACCTCCACGAGGCCGGGCATCTGCCCCCGGGCCCGGTGTCCGAGGCACTTCTGGCGCTGCCCCGCCAGGTACTGATGCCGCAGGCGTACGTACGACGCAGCGCACCGGACGAAACCCCACCACGCTGGGATCTGCTGGACTGGTCGGCGCCCGAGGACCGGGACGAACTGTTGCACGTGCTCTACAGCGGGGACAGCGTCGCCATCCAGCATGACCGTGAACCGCTCCTGGGCCGGGCGCGTGGCACGCGCTCGGGCGGGGCGATGACGTCCATGTCGAGCGTGACGGGGATGACCGCCGGGCTCCTGCAGGAACTGGATCTGGAGCCTAGGCAGCAGGTGCTGGATGTCGGCACGGGCGCCGCCGTGACCGCTGCGGTGGCCTGCTTCCTCAGCGGCGACGCCGGGGTCGTCACCATCGACCGCGACGAACACGTCACCTCGGCCGCCGCCACCCACCTCGCCGACCTCGGCTACCGGCCCACCGTGGTGACGGGAGATGGCAAGACGGGCTGGCCCGACCGGGCGCCGTATGACCGGGTGTTCGTCTCGTTCGCCGTGCCTCGTGTGCCGTCGGCGCTGGTGGAACAGCTCGCGCCGCAGGGGTTATCGCTGGCGACTGTCGGCACCAGCTCGCCGTCGTGGCCGGGATTGGCTGTGATCACGAAAACCGCTCAGGGACGCATCGAGGGAGAGCTGCGGGCGGTCGAGTTCGGGCACCGCGCCGGGTGGGGCTGGGACCGTCTCTTCCTGTCCGCCGCGTTCCGCGAGGAGATGGCCACTGCCGAAGGTGTGACCGTACGCGGGCACCGCCTGCCACCACCCCGAGAGGCGCGTGGATTCTGGCTGGCCCTCGATCACCTTCGGCCTGGACTGGTCTGTAACTTCGGCGCCGAGCACCTTCAGATCGGCGCTCCGGAGTGCGGCTCCTGGGTGCGCGTGAGCCCGGATGGTGACGGCACGTGCTCAGTCACAGAGTTCGGGCCTCGCGGCATCTGGCACGAGATCGAAGAGATCGCGGCCCAGTGGCAGGCGGCCGGCGAACCCGACGCGTACCGGATCGAATTCTCTGCGGACGGAAAGCAGTGGGCGGTCGCCGGATCCGGCCGTAACGAGCTGTGCTGGACGCTCCGCGACGAACGCCCGGTGAAAGGGGACCCGCAGTGAACACACCCGCCGATCACCCACCCACTCCGGCTCCGGATGGCGAGGATCTGCTGTTCGGCGCGGCGGCCGACGAGTACGCCCGCTTCCGGCCGGGTGTACCCGAGCAGGTTGCGTGGCTACTGGCCGACGCCGTGAAGGGCGTACCGGACGTGACGCTGCTCGACCTCGGAGCAGGCACCGGGCAAGTTGCCGCAGCTCTCCTCCCAGCGCTTCCCTGTATTACTCACGTGGATCTGGTCGACCCCAGCCGGGCCCAACTCCGTGAAGCCGTCGTCACCCTCCACCCTCTGTTGGGGAACCGCGCTCTGTCCTGCCACGAAGTCCCGGCCGACCAGTTCAACCCTCAACGGCCTCACTACGGGGCTGCCTTGATCACCTGCTGCCGGGCCTTCCACTGGATGAACCGCCCCGCCGTACTGGCGATGGCCACCCGGGTCGCAGCCCCGCACGCGACGCTCGCACTCATGGGTGACGGCAGCCTGTGGACCCACGAAGCCGACTGGACAGGCGCGTTGAAGGGCTTGATCCAGTCCTATCTCGGGCTTGGCCGCCGTGTCGGCAGCTGCGGCACCTACAACCAGCCAAGCCGCCGTTACGAGGACGACCTCGCCGACTCCGCCTTCAGCGACGTCAGCCAGCACCTCTTCCGCTTCCCCCGGGTCTGGACGCCGCAGCAAGTGATCGGCTATCTGCGCACCACCTCGTTCGCCCGAGCCGACCTGTTCGCCGAGCGGCACGCCGAGTTCGAAGCGGAGGCGCTGCACCTGCTCGAAGGACACGCCGATGAGAACGGACGGTTGACCGAGCAGGTCGAATTCACGGTGCTGCTGGCCCGCCGCCCGGGAGGAACCGCGTGAGCGGGCAGGCCGCCGCTGGGCGGTTCACACTTCCGGTCGACGTACACCTGATCCTGCTGCGCGACAGCCCCAAGGGCCAGCAGGTGCTGCTGACCCGGCGGGCCGGACCCGTGTATGCGGCCGGGATGTGACATCTGCCCTCTGTTCACTAGGCAAGCCACCTGTCGCGTATCAGCTTGTCGAGTTTCGCGCATGGAGCGTATCCCTCCAGGGTGGTCGAGGGCATCACCGGCACGTCGTGCTCGGTGAACGCCCGCCACAGCTGGGGACGGCGGAGCCAGCCGAGGTAGCGGGCCGGTATCCCGGCCGCTACAGCAGCGGTGACAGGGCGTGGAACTGGGCTCCTGAGGGCGCGACGCTCAACTCGATACCCGGGATCGGCGCCAGGCTCTGGACCAGGTGCTCGGTGCCCTTCTCGGCGGTCGGCCGTCCCGCCTAACAGGGGCAACTGTCCGGGTGTGGCATTTTAAGCCCTCTACACGACGTGCATGAGATCACGGACTCCTGGATGGTCCTCGTACGGTTGCAGTGCGGCGGCCACCTCTCGGAGCCTGGACAGCGCACGGGCCGATTCGACGCCATCGGTGAGGTGGGCCGCCTGCAGGGCCAGTGCGGTGCAGGCGTCGACGTCGCCCGAGACGCGATAGGTATCGGCCAGGTCAAGTGACGCGAGCATGTAGTCGCGGGGGTAGGCAGGGCCGGTCATGGCCAAGCGCTGCTTGAGGTAGGGCGTTGCGTCCTCTGGCTTGCGCGCGGCGAGCCAGGCGCGGCCGGTCGCTGCATCGAGCGCGTGTGGAGTGAGCCACTGTGACCACCAGGGCCCATCTGTGCCGGCGTCCTGGAGGAGCTCGTGGCCCCGGTCGCGTGCGCTGCTGAGCGCGTCGGTGTCGCCGCGGCGTCCTGCGGCGAAGATTTCCCGGTCGGCAATGACCGCGCGCACGCGGGGTGGGAGATCGCCGTGGGAGGCGACGTCGAGGAGTGTCTTGGCTTCCTGGTGCTGCCCGATCCAGGATGCCTGGTAGGCAGCCGAGGCCAGGAGGTTGTGTGCCGCGAAGCGGGCGGGGCCGGCCGGTCCGACCTCGCGGGCCAGGCGTAGTCCGGTCTGGTAGACGCGTTGCGCCTGCGCGTGGCGGTCCGCGTCGAACAGCATCCACCCGTACTGCTCACAGACCTCGATGAAGGCTGTGTGCAGGCGGTCGGCCTCGGCATTGCGGTAACGGGCGTTGATGACGACGCGGGCGACGCTCTGCCACAGTCCGTGCGCCCAGTCGAGATTGCTGGAGCTGCCTTCGGTGTCGTCCAGGTCGCGTAGCTCTTGGACGCCGTTTTCGATGCTGGCGACCAAGCGGAGGGAGAGGCGGTCGCCGCCTTGTGCGGCTCTCAGAGCCCCGCCGGACATGAGGAGTGCCAGGCCGGGCGCTGTGACAGCGGCACCGCTGAGGAGGGTACGGCGGTCCATGGAGTTGGGGTCTCCCTTGCTGATCTCGTGGAGCAGGTCGGGCAAGGCGGCGTCGCCGGGGGTGTCCAGGTATGGGCGGACAGGTTTGTGCTGGCGGCGTCGTGGCCCGTCCCAGCCCAGTTCCTGGGCTGTTACGCGGCGTCTGGCTCGGAAGCTGAGGACGGCGAGTGCGTCCGCCTGATTGGCCTTGTCGGGGCGGACTGGCACCGGCCGGATCCACGGGTATGCGCTCTTGAGGTGCAGCGGCGATAACCCGCGACGGGCACGCAGTTCGTTGATTCGCGCGGCGAGTTGTTCGGGTTTCATCCCGAGCTGCGCCAGGAGGACGGCAAGCGGTGCTGCACCTACCGGCTGTGGCTCCACCACGGCACTCCTTCCGGGCGCACAACGCGTCTGTCGACGCTAGCGCGAGGCGCTCCGGAGTGGCACCTGGCGCGGGTGAAACCTGGTGTATGTACACCGAGTTGCGTGCGTACACCCCGTCCACCCCCTAAACCGCGCGGACGACTACTCCCCGGGCCCCGTTTGCGGTTCTCTGTCGTGCACCGAACGAGGAGCAAGGGGGAGGAAAGTGGATCAACCTACCGATTCTCTGTAGTGTCGCGGACTCGACACCACGGGTACGGGCTGGACGCTCAGCGTCTGGAACGGCCGAGCCCCCGCGCCATCATCGGCGAGTGGCTGTTTAAGGATCGGCCGCCGACCGGGGGCTGCCCGGCTGGACTTGGCAGCCCGATCCCGTCCCTGTCCGGACGGTGGCGGATCTCCTGATCGCCCGGACCCCGATGTACCGGATCCGAGCCGGAGTCGCCACCAGCGGGTGGGGCGACCGCTTAGCGGACTGGATCCGCTGCCTGGAGCCCCATGCCATACCGGCGCCGGCGCTCACTCCATGAGCCTGCCCACGCCCCCTTGTCCTGCACCGCCGAACTGGCCGGGTCAGCGGCATCGCTGTGCCCTGCGCTTCACACCGGGAGGAAACGAAATGACCGCCACCGACGAGGCCGTGGCCTCTTCGCACCTGGCGCAGTCCCTGGCCCCGCCGACGGGCAGTTCCCCTCCCAGCCCTGGGCGGAGGTTCACCGCCACGGGCGGGGGGATGGCGCTCGACGACCGATGGCACGCCCAGAGTGCTCGTACGGATGCGCGGGCTGCTACCAGAGGTGACGTGGTCGGACCGTGCGCGAGCGGCCAGACCCGTTACCCGCGCTACTTCAGTCGCGCTGCCGGGCCTTACCTGTGGGATCTGGACGGGAGGCGGTACGTCGACTTCACCCTCGGGTACGGGCCCGTCGTCCTCGGGCACGCCGATGAACGGGTGACCGAGGCGGTGCTCGCTGAACTGCGCAACGGCAACTGCATCGCTCCGCTGTGGAGCCGTCGCCAGAGCGAGCTCACCGACCTGCTGACCTCGGTGGTGCCCGGCGCGGAGATGGCATACCTGCTCAAGACCGGGTCCGACGCGACGAGTACGGCGGTACGGCTATCCCGGATCTTCACCGGACGCGACAAGGTGATCCGCTGGGGCTACAACGGCTGGCACGACTGGGCGGCAGGTATCCCGGCGGGCATTTCGGAAGGGACCCGCGCCGACACGCTGCTGTTCGAGTACAGCGATCTCAGTACGCTGCGCGAGGCGTTCGCCCGTCATCCCGGGCAGGTGGCGTGCGTGCTGATGATGCCGTTCGGCGACGAGACGGCTCCCGAGGGCCACCTGCAGAAGATCCGTGACATCGCGCACGAGCACGGGGCGCTGTTCGTCCTCGACGAGATGCGTTCGGGGTTCCGGCTGGGCCTGTCCGGTGCTCAGGGACTCCTGGGCGTCCAGGCGGATGTCAGCACGTTCAGCAAGGCCATGGCGAACGGGCATCCGATCTCCGCCGTCGTCGGGCGGGCCGACGTGCTGTCGACCTTGGCCCGCACCCGGATCTCGTCGACGTTCTACGCAGACCCCGCACCGATGGCCGCGGCACTGGCCACGATCCGGATCCTGCGTGACACCGACGCGTTCGAGCGGATGTGGAAGGTCGGCTCCGCCTTCCAGGACGGCCTGTCGGCGCTCGTCGACCAGCATCGTGTGCCAGCCCGGGTGGTCGGGTACCCGCCGATGCCGTTTCTTCAGTTCACCCACGCCGATCCGGTCATGCGCGAGCGGATGAGCACGGCCTTCGCCGCCGAGGCGGCGCAGCACGGGGTTCTGCTGCATCCGAGCCACCAGTGGTTCCTGTCCGCCGCACACACCGGCGAGGACATCGAGTTCGCACTGCACGGCTGCAACCAGGCGCTGTCCGCGCTCGAACCGGTGCTCGCAACGCAAGCCGCCTGATCAACGCCGAAGCGCCTCCCTTCGTCCCGGCGCGAGCGTGCCCGTCGGCGGTTGCCCGCCGACGACGGCACAGATTCCTTCGCAACTCGCCGACGAGTTCGGCCGAAACTAGAGGAGACCACGAGTGACGACAACCCGGCTGATCGCGCCCTCCGACACGGAGCAGACGACCAGAAACCGGCTCATGGACCTGTTCGCCGAACGGCCGATCCCCGATGACGCGCTGCTCGACCACCTCGAAGTCTTCATGCGCCCGCAGCGCATCAACGAGATCCTCACTCTCGAACAGCTCTACCAGCAGATCCTCGGCGTCCACGGGATCATCGTCGAGTTCGGTGTCCGCTGGGGCCGCCACCTGTCCGTGTTCAACGCGCTGCGTGCCCGCCACGAGCCGACCAACATGTACCGGAAGATCGTCGGGTTCGACACGTTCACCGGCTTCCTCGACCCGGCCCCCCAGGACGGCGACTCCGACCGGGTCTTCGCGGGCAGCATGAGCGTCACGCCCGGCTACGAGAACTACCTGGAACAGGTCCTGCGCCTGCACGAGGCCGAAGCGCCGATGGCGCACATCCAGCGGTTCGAGCTGTGCAAGGGCGACGCTCCGGAGCAACTGGCCGCCTACCTGGAACGCAACCCACAGACGATCGTGGCGCTCGCCTACTTCGACATGGACCTGCACGATCCGACCCGCGCGTGCCTGGAGCTGCTGCGCCATCACATGCCCGCCGGCAGTGTCCTGGCCTTCGACGAGCTGACGCACCCGGACTTCCCCGGCGAGACCATCGCGCTGAAGAACGCGATCGACCTCACCGGCCACCGCGTCCAGCGGTTTCCGCAGTCGCCGTACCCCGCGTTCGTGGTGCTGTGATGGGCGCCCTCACGCAGGTCCTGCGGTGGGCTGCCGATGCACACGACACCCCGGAGGATCAGGACTTCGACGACCGCGTGCTGCTCGATCTGATCGTGCAGCACGCGCTCAGCGGCCGTCTGGCCCGGCGCCTTCCCACCGGGCCGCAATGGCTGCGTGACCGGCTCGGTGGGCCCGTAGCGGCGATGCATGCCGACACCCTGGCGCTCGCCGAGGCACACATCCGTGCGGTCGATCGCATCGTGACAGCGCTCGGCGAGCAGCAGCCACCGCCGGTGGTGGTGAAGGGGATCGCGACCGGGCTACTCACCGGCCAGAAGCACCTGCTGCGGTGCGGGGACATCGACCTGGTCTGTGCCGACGGGGGGCCGCTAATCGAGACGTTGACCCGGCTCGGCTACGAGCGCACCCGGGCACCGTTCCTCCACGAACTCGGCGAATTCACCCGTGCGGGCGTCGAGATCGACGTGCACGCCTACCTTCCGGTACCCGGGTACGGCGCGGTACGGCACGCGGACCTCACACCCCCGGAGCGGGGGACCTGGTATCAGCCGCGCCGCGCTCCCTCGATGCACCCGATCCGGCACGGCCAGCTGGTCGACGGCGGCACCGTCACGGTGGGCCGGGTCAGTGTTCCCGACCCCTGCCTGCTGACGATCGTGCTCTGCGCCCACGCCTTCTTGAACTTCACCAACATGTGGTCGCTGTCGCATCGCGCCAAGCCGTACGTCAAGTTGGCCGAGCTGGCCGACCTGCACGCCCTGGTCCAGCACGAGGCATTCGATACGCAGAGGTTCCTCGCGTTGGTCGCGGAGCTGGACGCGGGGGACGCGGTGAGCTGGGCGGGCTGGGCCTCGACCGTGCTCCTCCGGAGGAATCCGCTACCTGTACCGGCCGGCACCGGACCGTTTCCCCGCTGCCTGTGGTGGGACTTCTGGGCGCGGCTTCCGGTCGACGAGGAGGCGCTGCTCCTACCCGACTGGTTCGACCTCGCCACCGTGAAGCCCCTGCTCGGAAGCCGGATCGAACTGGACACCGGCCGCCCGGCGCCGCCCTGGACGGTCGAGGTCCGCCGCGACGGCGACGAAGTGACGATCACGGTCGGCCTGCCGGAATCAACCGACGCGGCGACCGAACGCGGCCGGGTCGACTTCGGAGCGATCGGCACGGAGTGGGTCCTGGCCGATGGACAGCTGACCGCTGTCGGCGGCCATGACACCTGCGACCTACTCTCGGGACGTCGAGTCCGGCTGCGCTACCCCGTCCCCCATGCGGGCGGCGAGATGCTGGTCGGTGTGGCCGAGCAGGACGCGTCCGGGGCGCTGCTGTCGGCCGTACTGCTTCCCGCCACCTGTCGATCGGCGGATCCGGTGGGTGTCCGGTGATCCGCGCCACGCGGCTCCCCGGATACTCCTGGGACACGACCGGCCGGGTCGAGGCCAGCGTCCAGGCCCTGATCGGTGAGCGGCTGGCGGAGCTGCCGGCGCGCGCCGCCGGAGTGGCAGCCCGGTTGCGTGAGGTAACCGGGGACTGCCGCATGGTCGCGGTCTACCTGCGGCCGGACTCGCCCGACGCCGTCGTTGGGCTGTGTGAACGCCTCGCGTCCACGAAGAACGCTCGGGAGCGCGCCCGGTTGCAGCACGAGATCGGGCGGCGCCGGTTCGCCCGCCCCGGCACTGCTCAGATAAGGCTCACGGGCGACCTGGGACAGGTGCTGACGGCAGCCGACAACCGCACCCGGGCCTACGTACCTGATCCCGGGTATCGGGACATGATCGCTGCCTTGCTGGCCGGCTTCGGCACGGGATTCTCGGACTTCGTGGAGAGCCAGCACGAGGTGCCCGGGCCGAACGCGCGCCTGCGCCAGGGCATCGTCAAGTCGTGGCGTCTGCCCGACGGCACCCGTGTGATCAGCAAACGTGCCAACCCGGCCAAACCTGGCCGGTTCGCCCAGGAACAGTTCGCCTACCGCGCCATCGCCGCCCGGCTCGCCGGCCCGGTCACCTTCGGCCGGGACCGGCGCCTTCAGCTCGCACCCCTGCTCGCGACCATCCGGGACGGCGCCACCGGGCACGTCTATGCCGTCTGGCAGTGGGCGCCCGGTGAGACCGCCGAGTCGATGCTGCTGGCACCGGGCGAGCACACGTCGCTGCTGCGCGACTACCGGGATCTGATGAACGCCCTGCTCGACCGCGGCATCCTCTGGCGCGACCTGAGCCCCCGCAACGTCCTCGTGCACGGCCATGTACACCATCTCGTCGACTTCGAGAAGACACAGGTCCCCGAAGTCAACGCAGCTCCCGTACCGCACGAGGACCGGGGCGCCTACTGCCGCGGTCAGATCGGAGTCGAGGAACTCGGGGTCCTCTGCCCGGAAGACGAGGTCCGCGCGTGCCTTAACGGCTACCTGGACCCCGACACCTGGGACTTCGACGCGTCCGGCCCGGTGCCGTTCCCGCCGCGCCCGGAGGTGACGGCGGTCCTCGCCGCGCGCGGCATCACCGACCCGGACCTGGGCGCCTACAACCGGACCGACCGGCAGATCTGGCAGGTCCGATCGCCGGACCTCGACCCCGTCACCGGGCAGCCCCGATATCCGGGCCTGGTCAATTTCCGTGTCGAGCACTACCTGAGCTGCGCCGGTCGCACCGACGCGGACGACTACGACCGCAAGACCACCGAGATCCTGATCGCGGGCCGCCGGCACGGCTGCTTCGACGACGCGGTCCAGTCCGTCGCCGACGCGGTGGACGAGGCGGAACGGCAGTTCGTCGTCGCCGAGGTCGCCGAGCTTCTCGCCGGCAACGACACGGGGCCCGTCACCGCGCCGCACGCGGCAATCCGCGCACTGGTGGACCGCATCGACGTCCTGGACACCGCCCGGCAGGATCCCGACTACTTCCGGTCGGCCTGCACGCCCCTGGGGGAGGAAGGACGATGACGCACCCGCCCTTGCCCGGACCGGTGTGCCTGCGTACGGATCAGGTCGTCCGTATCGGCCCGCTCACCCTGCGCATCGCCAGCGACCAGGCCGGCTTCCCCGCGCTGCGCTACTACAGCCGTGCCGCCCGGATGCCGGTCGGCACCGTGCCCGACGTGGAACTGTGGTGCCTGTCGGACGCCGATCCCGGCCTGCCCGCCGACACCACGGCGCGCGCCCGCAACTTCGCCTCCGGCTACTACGTGACCGACCATTTCGGCGCACCGGTGCGCATGTCCAGCTCGGGCAACCGGATCGTGCTCGTGGGGGACCACCTGGAACGGCTGGTCTGGCCGTACGTCGTGAAGTACCTGCTCCTTCGGCACACCGCCACCACCGGTGGACTCTTCCTCAAAGCAGCCGCCCTCGCCTTCGGCGACGGGGCGACGCTGATCGTCGGCCGCGGTGGCGCCGGCAAAACCGTCCTGGTCACCGGGCTGTGCCGGAACGGCGCGACGTTCATCACCAACTCACACGTGGTCCTCGCAGACGGGGCCGTCCAGGGCGTCGCGAGCACCATGAGGATGCGGCCCGGCCCCTGGCTGGACCAGGCGGCGAGTACCGCGGCCCTCGACCCGAGCGAGCGCCTCGTCGACCCGTACGACGCGTTCCCCCACCACACGGGTGCCGCGATGCCGCTGCGCGCCGTGTGGATCGCCGACTTCCGCGCCCCCGGGGAACACGACGTGCAGCAACTGCCGCCCGACGAGGCGGCCGGCATCGTCGAACAGTTCGCCTTCGGGCTCAACGTCTACCGGCTCGAAGAGGACCTGCTGGACCTGTGCGGCGGCGACTACCGCGCCTTCTCCACCCAGTACGCACGGATGCGGACACAGCTACACGCGGCAGTCAACAACTGCCCCACCTACCACGTGCGCTCGGACGTCCAGCTCACCGCACACCGCGACCAGCTTCTCCAACTGCTCTGTGACGGAGGTACATCATGAGGGGCGCCCTCATCGGCTACGGCACCATCGCGACCGGTCACGTCATCGGATACCGCCAGGCCGAAGGCATCGACGTGACCGCCGTCGTCGACCCCACCCCAGCACGCGCGGCAGCCGCCCGCAGCTCCGGGCTGCGCGCATACGCCACCTACGCGGAGATGATCGACCGCGAGGCTGTCGACTTCGTCGACATCTGCACGCCGCCCAACAGCCACGCAAGCTACATCGAGCTCGGGCTGCGCGACGGTCTGCACGTGCTGTGCGAAAAACCGGTGTTGATGCCACACGAGGGTCGCTACGACCGCTTACTCGACCAGATCGCGGCCTCCGACAAGGTCTTCTACCCCTGCCACAACTACAAGTTCGCCCCCATCCTGGAGACCATGCAACAGGTCGTCCACAGCCCCGGTTTCGGCGACGTCCTGAGCGCCCGCTTCCGCACCCTGCGCCAAGGCCACGCCGTCGGCGTCCCCGAGTGGAACCCGCACTGGCGGCGCGATCCGCTCATCTCCGGCGGCGGCATCCTCCGCGACCACGGTCCGCACAGCGTGTACCTGGCGACCCACCTGACCGGACGCACGCCGCTGGCCGTGTCCTGCCTGACCGGTGCTATGCGCCACGACGGCCACACCGGCACGGAGGACACCGCGATGCTGATGATCCGCTGCGACGACGACGTCCAGATCGAACTGGATGTGACCTGGTCGGCCGGATACCGCAACAGCTACTACTCGGTCATCGGCAGCAGCGGCAGCGTCACCGTGGAGAACGACGACGTCCAGTACAGCCTGGACGGCCGGCTGCACCGCACCAGCCTGCTGTCCAACTTCGACGACCCCAGGCACCCCGACTGGTTCGCCGCGATGTTCGCCGACTTCCTGACCAAGACACAGCACCCGGAACAGGCGGCACCGCTGCTCGCCGAGTCCCTCACGACCTCCCTGGTGATCGACGGCGCCTACGCCTCGGCCGCCGACGACGGCCGGTGGGTCGAGCTGACACCGGCGCGGGACCTGCTCATGGGCACCGCGCGATGACGGCGCCGCGCGACGACGGAACCGGCCCGGTCCCACTCGACGACATCCGGGACTGGCTCAGCAGCCGGCCCGGCGACCGGACCGTCGTGCTCGCCACCGGCTGCTTCGACCTCCTGCACGCGGGACACCTGACGTTCCTGGAGGAGGCGAGCCGGCTGGGTGACCTCCTGGTCGTCGGGGTGAACAGCGACCAGTCGGTCCGGGACCTCAAAGGCCCGAGCAGGCCCATCGTCGGCGAACGCGAACGCGCCGTCCTCGTGGGCGCTCTGAGGTGCGTCGACCGGGTGTTCCTCTACGACGAGCCCACCGCCGACCGCCAGATCCGCTTCCTGCGCCCGCAGATCTTCGCCACCGCGCGCGCAAGCATCACCGCGTACCCGAGTGAAGTGGCGTCCGCCGTCGAGGTCGCGGCACACGTACACGCGATCGACCGGATTGCGCCGTACTCCACGACCACGCTGGTCGACACCCTGCGAGCGAACCTATGACGGAGGAGGTCATCGCCACCGGCAGCGCCCCATGGATCCCGGTGCCGCATCTGATGGAGGTGGTCCCCGCAGACTTCTCCCCGCCCCAGCACCTGACCACCGCGGCCTTCGCCCTCGTATCCGAAGCAGAAGGCCGCCTGCTGCTGACGCACGTCAACCTTCCCGGCCGGGGCTGGGACGTGCCCGGCGGCCACATCGACCCGGGCGAGGACGCCCGGCGTGCGGCAGCGAGAGAAATCAGCGAAGAGACCGGGCTTCTCGTACCTTCCGAGACACTGACGCTGCTCGGATGGCAACGATTCACCTTGCACGAGAAGCCACAGGACAGTTATCCGTACCCGTTCCCAGTGTCGTACACGCTGATGTTCACCGCGCAGACCGGCCTCGCCGATCCGCCGGTGGCCCCACCCCGGGACTCGGAGTGCGGGCCTGCCGGATGGTTCACCCCTGCGCAAGTCCGGCAGCGGTGCGCGACCTGCACCTGGCTGCCGTTCCTCGCCCTGCTACGCGAGGCCCGGCACCCTGCCGACGTCTCCTCAGACTGAGAAGACTGAGCTTCCAGCGTCGGGCACGAGGAGACACCGATCGAGAAGGGTCACCTGCGTCTACGCCGGGCCGCTTGGGGAACGCTCCTCAAGCGGCTCGAAGCCCTCAGGCAGAGGGATCCCGAACCGCTGGCACAGCAAGGGCACGTCGTGGCGATCGACATCACGAGCCGGATAGCCGGTATGCCAGCGCACCGCCCACTCGGCCGACTCGCACCGCACTGCAGTTCCGGCAATCGAACCACGTCCGGCGAGGGCCTCAGCCGGGAAAGGACCGCCCTCCACCACGGATCCGTAATGCAGCGATCCGTCCGCGAGCGGCTCGTAGAGGTGCAAGTCGACCCGCAGCCGAACACCGTCGTGCAAGACGAAGTTCCACGGCCTGTCACCAGGCCACGGGAAGATCCGGTCGACACCAGCCTCAGCGAACGCGACGAACAACGACTCCAGATGGGCGGCCGGCGCCCATACGTCAAGGTCTGAATGTTCTCGCGTCTGCTCCCCGAGCAGCGCATCCACGCCCCACCCGCCGCCAACACACGCATCTACGCCGTGGGCGTCGAGCCGTTCCACAAGCGCAACTACATCCTTGGCTGACATCGAATAATGGCTCACCGCATCAGGGTAGAGGCTAGCCCGACCCCACATCTGGCGATCACTTCGGCTTCACCGGACTGGCTCCCGGGGAGAGACGCCAAGACCGCCTACGCCTCGTCGAGCCCGGCGGCGGATCTAGTGCCGCCTCAGGCAACGTTCGCCCTGTCGACGACCTTGCGTAGTCGTTCGTCGGCGGTGTGGTTGTTCCACCAGACGATGTAGCGGCGGATCATGCTGCCCTGCTGTAGACGACGGACGTCCTCGAGCATTCCGACGGACTCTGGGCGATCGTCTACGGGCCGTCCTACACACACGGCCTCCGAAGCCGCGACCGGCCCAGCCGGATCTGACGTGAGGCGGCCCGCACCCGTTCTGGCTGCCGGGCTGGGAGAAGTACCCCACCTTCCCTGTTGGATCGACGTGTTGGAGCGGATCGAGCAAGAGCGGATGCGTGCCAGGTCGGCGTACGTACTGAGCGCCGAAGGATCGCCGGGTGGCAGGGGATCGAGTGCCTGTTCTTCGACTTCCTGTGGCGGGAAGGCGCGGAGCTCAGCCACGGCCGACGATCTGTGGGACTTCGAGAACTGGCGGACCCAATCCCTGCGGAATCCACGTCGGGTTGGTGGGGCGCGGCGGAACCGTGGGCCGGCCGCGCTGATCCGTGAGCACGAGGGCGGCCCTCGGTAGGAACGGCGAGCGGGTCCTGATCCCGGCTGCTCGGACGAGGAACGCCCGGAGCAGCGAGGTCCGTTGAGCGAGGTCCGTTGCCTGACGCCGCGGGCCTTTCGCCGTTGGGCGCAGGTCGGGTTACTCGGGTACGGCGCGGACGGTGTGCTCTCACCGAGGTGTTCGCGGCGCCGGGAGCCATCTCGTGCGCCGCGACACCTCGGATTCTGTTTCTGGGCTAGAAGGCTGCTGTCCGGTCTTCGCTGCGCGGGTCGATCACTTGGTGGCCGGTGTAGACGCCCGCGCGCGCCTCACGACGCCAGGGACGCGCGTAGGTCAGTGCCCATGTGGCGGCCTCGGCACTGTCGTCGAGGTTCACGACAGCCACGGATGGCGAGTCGTCCGCGGGGCACCGCGCAAGCCAGTCGCCGTTGGGAGCGACGATTCCGGACGGTGCGGTGGCGCTCTGCTGTGTCGGCCCTGACAGGCTGACCCAGTAGCTGTTCACCGCGGCGTGGCCTTGGGCTTGGGCGGCGGTGTTACCCGGGGTGCCGCTGGTGGAGAACAGGACGCAGTCGACATCCAGCTTCTCGTATTCCGCGAACAACTCCGGGTAGTGGATCTCCATGCCGAGCAGGCAGCCGAAGCGCACCCCGTCGACCTCGAAGGTCACCGGTGAGACGCCCGGCGAGTACATGTACGAGACCTTCGTCTTCGACATCAGGCGCTCGTCATAACGCGTGACGACCTCCCCGCGATCGGAGATGACATAGAGGCTGTTGTGCGGACGGTTCGGGCCGGTCAAGCGGTGCACCGACGGGATCACCGTCCACAACCGCAACTCGCGGGCCAGCTCGGCGATCGCAGCCAACTCCGATCGGAGCACGGGCCACTGGCACCGATCCCAGTCCGCCGGGCCGACCGCGTCCGGGCCATCGACGGACATGACGAACTTGCTGGGAAAGCAGATCGCGCCTTCCGGGAAGTGCACGATCCTCGCTCCCTGAGCACTGGCCTCGCGCATCAGAGCACGGACCTCACGCCCACTTTCGCGCAGCGCTTCCGCGTCTCGGGGGTCTTCGCGTACGGGGGTCTGCGCTACGGCGAGCCGCACGCTCTTGGGATTCCTTGCTTCCGACATGACGTCTCCTGATGGAGTCGGACGGAAGTGCCGGAGGGCGGACGTGTAGGACTCGCCGGTCTTGGCGGCGCGGGCACGCACCTGGTGCTTGAAGTTCCTACGGGCTGTCATCGCGGCCTTCCACGCCCTGAGCGAAGGCTCCCCAGCAACCTCGCCCGAGGCGATCGGGCTGCAACAACGACCTGAGACGCTGGTCCCTTTGCCTCCGATGGGAGACCGCGCTGGGGACGGTCGCGGGAGGTTTGGCGTAGGCCACGCAGTCGGTCATCATGCCGTCGCTCGCGGGCTCCGTCAACATCCTTCAACACGTCCAGCGCGCCGTCGCCCGGCCGGCCGCTGGAGAGGAACACCTCAGCTCAACACACTGAACTTGACAGAGAAAGCAACGTGGGGCAAAGGGCAGGGCCCCGGCGGACACAGCACCTGTACGCGCAACCGATCCCCAACCAGGGCGGGCCGGACGCCGAGCCGCGGATCTGGATCACCCCGCCCCGGCACACTGTGCAGACCGTCGATGAGCTCGCTGACGTGATCAGTGCGGCCATCGCGCCCTATGAGCCGGTCAGATGCCCGGCGTGCTGATCAAGATGTGGCTGACCCGTCCGCCCCTGTCACCCCAGTAGACCGAGTCCAACAAGCCCCGCTCCGTTGGGTGCCGTTGAGAGGACGGCGCGATAAAGAAGGCCGCGAAGAACCCAGGCCGGGGGCGACCCCGGCGCAGAACAACAACGAGTGCGCTCCTGCTGCATTTCGCCATTCACCATCGCGGGACCGCCGGTGGTGACCGCGGCGGTTCTTCGCAGGTGAGAGACACCCTGTCGTGAACCTCGAAGCGCTTCGGCGGGGCGGGACATTCCTGACCGGTCAGGAGTCGGCAGGTTCATCCGCCGAGGTCAGCAGCCCAGGCTTCCATCCTGGTGGGCTGACAGCTCGGAGTGGCGCGCCTGGCTTGATGACGGCCTGCCCCGGCTCGCTCTCGTCATGATCCATCAGTTTCTGTCAGTGCCCGCTGCTACACCATTTTCGAGGGACAGGCCGCGACCGCGGCTCGCATACGGGAGGGGACACCATGTCGAAGGCGCCGAACGGCTTCCACTACGTACGCGGCCACATTCGCCGCAATCCGAAGCCGGGCAGCGGGAAGCGGATGACCGGCTGGATGATCGCCGGCCTTGCGGCCGGCATCTGGTTATGGGGGCAGGTGTTCGGGTTCGGCGAGGCTAGTTCCACGACGCCGCCCGCTCAACCGCAGCCGGCCGTCTCCACTCCGGCCGCCCGCTGATGGGGCGAAAGCAGTTACGCATTCGCCGCCCGCGCGGCGCGCCCGAGTTCCTCTCCGCCACTGTCGTGGCGCTGGCCGCCCTGGTCCTGACGTTCCAAATGGCCGCCGCGGCGGTCGGAGCGCTCAAGGACGCCTGGCCGTTCCTCTTGGCCCTGGTCCTGCTGGCGGGGGCCGTCGGGGCCTGGCGGATCGCGCGCACGGTGCACGGTAGACGGCGTGCCGCCGAGCGGCTGGCCACGCTGCGGATCACCCTGGCCGAGTTCGACGCCATGGACGACCGGCAGTTCGAGCACGCTTTGCGGGACCTGTTGGTCCGCGACGGCTGGTCGGCACGCCGCGTAGGCGGCAGCGGCGATCAGGCCGCTGACGTCATCAGTGACCACACGCACCTTGGCCGGATCGTCGTCCAGGCCAAGCACACCCGCGTCGGCGGGAAAGTGGGGTCCTCAGTCATGTACGCGGTGAAAGGGACGGCCGGCCCGGCCCACCGCGCCGACCACGCCGTCGTCGTCACCAACAGCACCTTCACCCGAGACGCCATGGCCTGGGGCGACCGGCATAGCGTCCACTGGGTCGACCGGAACAGACTCCGGCGCTGGGCGGAGACCGGCACCGCGCTGCACGAGCTCCTCGGGCTGCCCGCACGCTCCCGCCGTGCCCGGTTCAGGCGCGCCGCCTGACACGCCCCTCATCGTCAACGTCTTGGAGGTGTTGTGTTCGATGAAGACGGGTCACTCGACCCGCTGCTGAAGTTTCTGTTGTACGCCGTCCTTGCGCTGGCCATCGGCAAGATGGTGTGGGAGTGGCTCACGGACGACGTCAGCCGGTGGATCACCGTGGACCTGTGGGGGCTGATAGCTGATCACCCCTGGTGGACCGGCTTCATCGCCGTCGGCACACTGGCCACACTCACCCTCGTTACGAGGCTGCTGTCGTTCCGGTTCGGCGCCGGCACGTACACCTACGTTGGTGACGGCGAGGACTACGCGTCCACCGCCGCACCGGGCGAAGCCGTGGATCCGGATGTGTTGACCTTCAAGATGAAGCAACTCGCCGCGATGACCGCGACGGGCTTCGAGCAGGCGTGCGCCGATCTCCTAGCCCGTGACGGCTTCCGCAGGACACGGCGGGTGGGAGGCGCCGGAGACCTCGGCGTGGACGTCACCGCCCGCGACTACGACGATCGGCTCCTGATCTTGCAATGCAAGCAGTACCAGAACCCCGTCGGCTCGGGGCACGTGCAGAAGTTCAACGGCACGGCACGCCTCCACCACGGAGCCGATGTACCGATCATGATCGGCCTCAACGGCTTCACTCAGCCTGCGATCGACTTCGCCGCGCACCACGACCTCATCCTCATGGGCCCCTCCCTGTCAGTCTGCGGTGAGACACCCGGTATGCCGGGTTATCCTTCCCGGGCGAGACAGGAGTCCACCCCCGTATGACCAGCACGAATGGCCCGATAGCCGAGTCTGAGGACCCGGCACCGAGACCGACCCGCCGCCGTTTCTCCCCGGAATACAAGCTGCGCATGGTCGCCGAGTACGACGCCGCCCCGACCGGGGAGAAGGGCGCGATCCTGCGACGCGAGCGGCTGTACCACTCCCACATCCTCGAGTGGCGGGCCGCCCGGGACGCCGGAGGGCTGACGGCCCTGAGCGACCGGCGCACCAGCTCGGCCCGACCGAAGAAGGCCGCGGAAACCGCCGAGCTGGAACGGCTGCGCAAGAAAGTCGCCCGGCTGGAGAAGGACCTGGCCAAGCGCGATGCCGCTCTTCAGGTCATGGGAAAAGCTTCCGCGCTCTTGGAACTGCTTGCCGAGAGCGCGGACTGAGCGACGCCGCCGACCCGGTCGTGGACGAGGCGTTCACCGGCCTTCAGGTGCATCTGGGCACCGTGGCGGCCTGCCGGCTGACCGGCCGCTCCCGGGCGACGCACTACCGGCGTCTGAAGCCCCGCCTGGCCAGGGAGCCGGAACCGCGTCCGGCTCCGCCGTCAGCCCTGTCGGACGCGGAACGGGCCGCAGTACTGGAGCTGTTGAACCGGCCGGAGTACGCCGAGCTGCCGCCCGCCCAGGTGTGGGCCCGGGAACTGGACGCCGGCACCTACTGGTGCCCGCCTTCGACGATGTACCGGATCCTGCGGGCCGCCGGACAGAGCGGCGACCGCCGCCGCCAGGCCACGCACCCCGCGAAGGTCAAGCCGGAACTGGTCGCCGACGGGCCCTCGCAGGTGTGGTCGTGGGACATCACGAAGCTGCGCGGGCCGGGCAAGGGTGACTGGTACCACCTGTATGTCCTGATCGACATCTACAGCCGCTACGTCGTCGGCTGGACGGTCGCCGCACGGGAAGACAGCCTGATCGCCGAGGAGTTGATCCGCACGGCGATCGAGACCAACGGCGTCGTGCCGCACACCGTGCATGCCGACCGGGGCACCTCCATGACCTCCAAGCCGGTCGCCCAGCTGCTGACCGATCTCGGCGTCACCCGCTCCCACTCGCGGCCGAAAACCTCCAACGACAATCCCTACAGCGAGGCCCACTTCAAGACCATCAAGTACAGCGGCGACTTCCCCGACCGGTTCGGCTCCCTGCAGCATGCCCGCGACTGGTGCGACGGTTTACTCACCTACTACAACCACGAGCACCGACACTCGGCGATCGGCCTGCACACCCCGGCCAGCGTCCACTTCGGCACCGCCGACCTGGTGCGCCAGCAACGGGCCGTCACCCTCGCCCAGGCATATACGGCGCATCCCGAACGCTTCGGCCGCCGGCCCCAGCCACCGACGCTGCCCGCGGCCGTCTGGATCAACGAGCCCCGACCTGAGACAGAACCCCAGAAACAGAACTCATAGCTTCATACCGTCTCATTTGACTTGACAGCTTCCGGGCCGTCCCGAACTGAAGAAATGGGCTCACGGCCAGCACCTGTACGACGTCCTCGGTATCCCGAGCACGACGCAGTGACCCCAGCCGGGACACCTGATGCGGACATCGACTACCTCGACACCCTGAGCGCTGGCCGCGTGTGGTCCTACCGGGACGACCATCTCATCGAATGACCGTGCACGGGAGCTGGCCACGGGAGCAGAGAGAGGACCTATGACGCTCACCCGCGACCTTGACTCGACCACGGCCGCGCTCGACCCGTTTGGTGCAGACGCGGTAATGAGGGCCCTGCCCGAGGCCCAACGTCGCAGCCGACACCACCTGGCTGCGTACCCGAGCCGAGCGCCTCTCCCGGCACGCCGCCCCCGCCCGGGTGGCGCTACGGAACCTGGGCATGATCACCGCTTCCCTCGCCCCGCCACACCGGCCACGCGGTCCCGCCGGCCGCTGTCGAAGCGGCCATGCTGCGTCTCAGCGCTACGGCCAACGATGTGCCCCGGGGGACGGTGTACTCCTACGCCACCCGCAACCCCGGGTCCCCGGAGGCGTTCCTTCACCGACACCACAGGCGAGCACGTATTCATCGGCGAGAACACAGCTGACGCCCTCGCCGCCGCGTCCACGAGCGGCTGCGAGACTTCGCCGCTCGCTTGCTGACGGTCAAACGCACGCTGACACCGCACTACTTCACCATGGTCTCCTGCGCCCAACTTCCCTGGGGCGGTCAGTGACCGCGCATGCGTTGGTCATAGTCCGCCGCTGGTTCCAGGCCCATCGCGGCGCGGCGTTCATCGAGCCGGTCAGGGTCGGCAACGGGCTGCAAGCGCAGGTTCGAGCCGTCTGGGTCGTCGGTGTATTGCGTTCCGTACACCTGGGGTTCGCCAGCGGCGACCAGGACCCGGTCGGTGAGGTAGGCGAGCTGGCGTGGAGAGGCGTCTCCGGCCGCGACCGCAGCCTTCAGGAGTTCGAGCGCCTGGCGCTGGAAGGTGGGAGCGAGGTCGGCGTGTTGGGCGAGAAGCCACGCCTCCTCGGCTCCCGGCGCGCCCACTAACGCGACACCTGGCCAGCCGTGTTCGGCGATTACCTGCTTGAGCCAGGCGGTGTTTTCGGCGTCGATCCGGCACATCTCGCGTCCGTCTCGAGTATTGGCCGCGACGCACCGTGCAGCTTGGTCTTGTTCGGCGCGGCGGTGGATCTCAGCGGCGAGGTCGTGGTTCATCGTGTACAGATTGACCTCGTTCGGGACTTTGGACAAGGCAAGGGACCCATGCACCCTCCGCCACTGGTCGCGAGGGGCGCGCGGGCATGGTGGAAGGCGCAGGTCATGCCGGGTGTGTGGCGTCGCCGAAGACGCGCACCGCGGTGGGAGGGACCGGGGCGGCGAGGGGCTGGGCTTACTCAGGCCGGCCGGCGGCGGTGAGGACACGGGCAAGGTCATCGGACCCGATGGCCGGACCAACAGCGAGCCAGGCCACCGTTCCTCTCAGCCCAAGAGGTCGTCTTCCCCTGACTACGGTCACGGTGCTGTCCGACCGGTCCTGGGCTCGGCAGCACGCGGTGATCGCCGAGGACGCCGTCGCGGCGGCCCACGCAGTCCAGCTTCACGCACGGCGGGGAGAGCGTCCTGATGGGCAGCGGAACAAGGCGACGCTGTTGCCGCTGAGTCGAGCACTCGCCGGGCCCGTCGCCCTCTGGGGTGTCGCCTCCCCAGGCGAGAAGATTCGCCGTACCAGATCACGGAGTCGCGACCAATGCTCCAGTGGTAGATCGTGATCTTGGTGTCTGACTGCCGTCGGCATAGAGCGACTCGCCTCAGGCCATGGGGCATCGGCCCTGTCAGGTGATGGCGCTGAAGTACGCAGCTGCAGCGTCAATGAAGCGGTCGTGTGCCGCCCGTGCAGCGTCCTGCGCTGCGGTGAGTTCCTCGATGGTCGTGGCGGCATCGACCATGTTGTAGGTGGCGACAACCATCGCCTGTGCGGTGGCGTGGACAGCCGGGTCGGGCACGAGGAGCCGCAGCGCAACCAGGGGGCGGGTGATGGCGGAGCGGGTGATGTGAGACCTGGCTCGTAGTTCTTCCAGCTCAACGTCGCTGACCCCGCGCAGCCGAGCCTCCCCACGCATCCACAAGGCCCGTCGGTGGTCGGAGTCGGCGGAGGCGAGTGTGGTCACCGCGTCGAGCCGGTCGCGGCGCAACTGCTCAGCGGCGGCTGCGCGCTCGGCGCGGCCAGCCGCCAGGTGTTGGAACGTGCCGGTGACAATCGATCCCAGGAGCGTCCCGATGACGGCAAGGACAGTGGCGATCATGAGCTGCTTTCTTGGCCGTGCACTTGGTCCGGGACCGGTGCAGAGACGGGTGCGGCCACCGTTGATCATCGTGAGTTGTGTGGACTGACGATGAGACGGTGGCCGCAGGCCACAGCATAGATCCCGCCCGATGGCGGGAGGTGTTCGAGTGGCTATGGGACGGATTGCGGGCCGGTTCCCCCGGGCCGAACCCCGCCTGCGGGCCGGGCAGATGGTGCTGGGCCTGGACCATCGTGGAGTGGGCTGGGGAGGCCGGCCCACATGGCATGCAGCTATCTGTTGTGCCGAGCCGTCTGGGACGCCGAACGCCGTCCGCGATGACGTGCATGCATATGTCTCGAGCATCTCCACGACGATGCCGCGGTGCTGGTCGTGGACGAGACCGGCGACCTGAAGAAGGGCAGCCATACCGTCGCCGTCCAGCGCCAGTACACCGGCAGGCCACAGTGCGGCAGCGTCTCCGGGAAGCGGTTGCTGGGTCACGGCGCCGAGAGTAGCGGGCGCCGATCGCCCGCCGTCAGGCCGACGGCGGGCTGATCAGCGTGCCAGCTGGAACACGGCCGCGGCCACGATGGTGCCGAGAATTGTGCCCGCGATGACCTGGTTGCGTGTGTGGTCCCGCAGCTCGACCCGGGACCATCCAACAATGACGACCAGGAGGAACCCGAGGGCCATCCACGCACCGTAGGTCTGTACGAGCATCGCGCAGGCACCTGCCGAGACGGCCTGGTGCACGGAGATCTTCCAGACGAACGTGATCACGGCGAGGATCGCCAGGGTGACCAGCATCGACACGATGAGGGCGGTCATCGTCCGCGGGGCGCCTGCGGCGGCCATGAGAAGGATTCCGGTGGCCACGGAGAGCAGGATGACGGCCATGACGACCAGCCGTGCAGGCTTGGCCCCGACGTGCCGATCGCCCCAATGGCCCTTCCGAATGCCGTACTTGATGAAGGTGATGGGAATGATGGCGGCGAAGAGTGCGCCGACCGCTCCCCAGGCGACGCCAATCCATTGCGCCGTGTGCCAGCCGATCAGGAGAGTGACGGCGATAATCCAGTTCTTCGGCTCAAGCCAGTCGGTGATGCGGCGCGCCAGTTTGGACTCCGCGGGGTGCACGTCAGTTGTCATGGGAGGAGTCCCTTTCCGGTCCGCCTGTCGGCAAGGCCGCAAGCGCGACTTCCTGGCGGGTGAATTCTGTTACGACGGGTGAAGAAACGTAGGCGCGGGATACCGCGTGGAGCCACGCAAGTTCACTCGGCCGGTCCCTTCCAGTGACACCGAGGGGCGGGTACTCAACATCTTCAAGTTGGTTTCCTGTTCGAGCGGCGCTAGCGGCCACGCGCAGCCAGGCGGCTTCTGTCACAGCATCAACTTCCTGCTCGCTTACGCCTTTTTGGAAGGCGAGGGCGCGAGCCCGCTCGCGGACATCTACGGACACGTATTCACGTAGCGCCAGGCACGCGTCCTCGATTTCGATGACGCATCGTTCAAGTCGGAAGCCGACACGCTGCTTTGGAACCGATGCGGAGAGCACCACGTGGGGAGCGGCGTCTGTCAGGCGCTTCCACAAAGGCTGGAGCCGCCTGAGCATGATCCAGGATCTGACGTACTCCACGGCCACGGAGAGCGGTGGCAGACAGCTGCCGAGCGCGATCGACAGAATCGCCAACTGCTTGAGTGCAGTGGAGATCTGGTACTCCAGCGTCGGATACCGGACTCCGGTGGCGAGGTCCAGCGTGACGAAGCCGACGCGCTGCAGGGCATAGAGGCTGCCGAGCAGCGTGCCGAGCCCCATGAGGCCGAGGCCGGCCCTGCCCAGGAAGGTGCGGCTGTGCCGGACGCCGCTGAGGAAAAGCCAGGTGGCGACGAACATGGCGATGCCGATGTACAGCGTGAAGACCGCCGTGTAGAGAACCGGGTAGATGGCGCGCTCGCCGTCGCCGACCCGTACTGGCCCACCTGGCATCCAGTTGGCCAGCGCATAGAAGAGGACCATGAGGGGGAGCGTGGCTGCGATCGCTGCCAGCCTGGTGCGGCGGGCCAGGCCCTGCGGGCGGACGACGGCGACGATGAAGTCCAGGAGGAAGGCCGCGGAGGTAACGCCGAGCAGGTGCTTCAGCAGCGGAGTAAGGCTGGTGACGCCGGCGTTGTCGCTGATGGCGGCTTTGACGGCGGGCACCTCGAAGGTCATGGCCGCGGCCAGGGCCGCGAACGTGAGCGCAAGGCTCCGCTGCTTGTGGGAGTGACGGATGGCCGGCAGACGCCACAGAGTCACGAGCCACAGGGAGCCGGCGACGAGGGTCGGGGTGTTCATGAGCGGCGGTTCCTCCGGGGATGGACGAGGGCGTCGTCAAGACGCGTCATGGCGCCTGGCCGCCCTGGTTCTCGACCGGAGTGGGCCAGTTCCTCGAACAGCTCACCGAGGGACGAGGCAGCCATCTCAGCGTCGTACTCGGTCTCACTGTCGTAGCTGGTCCGGCCGAGCGCTGTGAGCACGGCCGAGGGGTCGACGCCCGGCGGCATGACCGACAGGAGCGACTCCACGACGCTCGCGTTCTCGCTGGCGTGCCCGAGGAGTAGGTGTGCCAATTCATGGCGGACTATTTGCGCGCGGTGCCGCTCACTTGTCGCCGTCACATGAAATATGTGATCTCCGCTGTCGAAGGAGATCATGAGACCGCACGGGGCGTTGACGCCCCCCAGGTCGGGCAGTTCGTGGAGGTGCAGCGGGCGCCCACGCTTGTCCGCCAACTGGCGGCATACTTCATCCACCGCGTAGGGGTCGGATATTTCGATTCCCCGCAGTTGCTCCTCGCACTGTCGCCTCAGCTGCGCTTCTTTTCGCGCATAGCGCCGATTGAACATGAACGAGATCCTTGCTGTGATCCCCGAGCAGGCGCAGTACGCAGTCCTTACTCGACTCTTACTCACCAGCACACGAGAATTCCCCGCGGCCCAACGGAGCTTTACACAGCCTCACCGGGCGACCAAGAGGATCTTGAAGGCATATCCGTCAAAACGGGATAGCGGGTGAGGGAGGTCACGTTACTGAGGGATTATCAGGCTTATCAAGGCCCTCTAGGCGACGCGCCTGTTCAATTACCGTCGTGATCATTTTGAGGCTGTCGGCCGAGAGTCCATTGGCTCGCAGTGCGAGCCCTCGCACCTTGCTGTCCCCCACGGCCGCGATCAGCTCCATAGAGGCCCGGATCTTCTCGGACTCCTCGGCGTCGAAGTCAGGGAAGAAGTATTGGGGCGTGACATTGAAGTGGCGCGCCAGCGCTTCGACGGTATTCACGGTCGGGTTCGGCTTGGCTCCGGAGCGTAGCTGCGAAATGGCACTCTCCGAGACAGTGAGGCCGTCCGCCTCGCCGGCCTCACGGATCGCGCGAGACACCTCCGCATTGGTGTACCTCTTGCCCGTCGCCGGGTTCTTCACCGTTTCGAAGAGGTGGTTCAGCTTGTCGGCGAGGCTCAGCTGCCGACCGCCGGACGGCCCCGAGGGCACCTCCGCCGATCCGCTGGACTCCACCATCACCCGGCTCCTCCCATCTACGCCCTGAAGACCTGACGATACTCCAGTGTTGATGTGAGACCAACCTGCGAGACGGAACACTACGGTGTTGACAGGCGGGGATCACTTTGGCGTATGTTCCAGCCACGGCAACACCAAAGTGTTGCAACGTCGGGGAGGCGGCAGAGCGCATCGCTCCCTGCGGCTCGCCATACCCCTAGGCCCGAGGACCGCTCATGAGGACCCGCCCCGCGTCGCGCTCGGCCGCGCGACTTCTACAGAGTTTAAGAACCAAGTCTGGATCTTGACGCAGGGTCGTGCGTATGTTCGTCGTCCGCCGGGCAGCCGGCCCGCACGACGAACGAGGAGAAGCGCATGCGCTCACTCCGGGCCTCGTAGGCCCGCATGACAGCGACGGCGTCCGAGAGGTGCGAACTCCCGGACGCCGAACGCTCAACGGCACAAACCGCCCCGGCAAGGGCGGAGATTGCCCACCATCACCACGCTGATCCCTTCCACGGGGCGCTTCAGCGTGGCAACACTGCAAAGGGGATTCTTGCATGCCTCCTGCCCTGCGCAAAAGGCCGAACTGCCTGGCCTGCGCGGCAGCCTCCTTCGTCTCGGCGCCTTACCGCCCCGGCCCGGAGCACGCCATCACGGCCTCGGAAAGCCGCCGGTCCTGCCTCGTGAGCGGGAGCGGCCGATGAGCAGTGAAGCCCGCGACTGGGTGTGGGAGCACAGCTCCAGCCGGGGGACCGCGCGTCTGGTCCTGCTGTCGATCGCCGACCGGGTGGCCGACGAGCAGTGCGTCTCCTGGGCCTCGCTGTCCAGCCTGGCCAAGCGCACGCGCGCTTCCGTCTCCACAGTGCGCGAGGCCATCGACCGCCTGGTCCACGCCGGTGAGCTGGAGCAGCTCGACGACCTCACCGGCCCGCAGCGCAGCACCGTCTATCGCCTCCCCCTCGCCGCCAAGGCCGTGGCAGAGACCGCGGAGGACGAGGACGCCGACCATGCGCCCGAGGCCACCCTGACGCTCCGGATCTCGGCCCTGCGACGGTGCGGAATCCGCCCCCGTGAGGTGCCGGAATCCCCCGCGAGGGTCCGGAAACCGGCAGTACTGGAATCCGGCAGGTCCCGACGTAAACCGGCACCTCGACGTACCGGAAACCGGCACAGCGATGTACCGGAAACCGGCACACAGAACCGTAGTGAACCGGATTTGAACCGTAGGTACAGCAGTGGTGGTGCTGGCGTCATCTCGGCTGCCGAGTGGCAGGTCGACCCAGCCACCCACACCTGGACCCGCCAGCAGGGACACCTCGACCGCCTCGGCGAGCAAGGTCTGCAAGCTGCCGACGCGAAGTGGCGTGCCCACCGGGCCGACTTCAAGCCGAGACCGGCGGATGCCTGGGCTGCCGACTGGCGCTCCTGGGTTGCCCGAGAGCACGCCCCGGGTCGCCCGAACCTCTACGCCGTCGCTGGCAAGGGCCCCGCCGTGCCGGGCGGCATGACGCGGGCCGAGGCCCACACCGCCGCCCTACTCGCCGCCCTCGACGAGCCGACCGGAACGGAGGGCTGACCGTGGACCGCCGCGAAACCGCCGCCCTGCTGGCCTACATCGGCCGACTCGACCCCCGCACCATCCGCACCGACCAGGGCGAGGCCCGCGACCAGCTCGCCCAGTGGCATGAGCTGCTCGGCGACGTGCCGATGGTCACCCCGCACGGCTGGGACGCCCGCGTCGCCGCCCGCCAGCACATCCGCACCTCGCCATACCAGATCCTGCCCGCGGACATCGCCCGTCCCTGGGAGAGCTACCGACGCGACCGCCTGGCCCGGCACACCGATCCCACGCCGTCCGTCGACCCGGGCGACCAGGCCGCCTGGACCGCCGGGCTGGTCGGCACCCGCCGCGCCGTCGCCGCCGGCACCGCGC
>NZ_JAPWHT010000239.1:0-15701 GCF_027270795.1 Streptomyces sp. ActVer | reverse complement strand
CCGCGCCGACGCCGACGGCCAGGACGAGGGTCACGGCCAGCTGTCCCCAGGGGTCCGCCGAGACGAGCGTCGGCGCGTCCGAGCGTGCGCCGGGGCCCCAGATCAGCGCCGCCCCGCCGACGAGCAGGACGAACACGCCGATGGACGCGACGAGGGTCTGCGCCGGGTCGCTGCCGAGGACGGACAGGGGACGGAAGACGAACCGTTCCAGCGCCATGCCGATGCCCGGGGCCACCAAGAGCAGCGTGAGCGCGGCGGCGAGCGGCAGCGGCCAGTCCCACTCGACCGTGAGCTGCCACAGCAGATAGGCGCACACCATGGCGATGGCGCCGTGCGCGAAGTTGAGCACGCCGGTCGCCCGGTGGGTCACGACCAGGCCGATCCCGGTGAGCGCGGCGGCGCTGCCGACGGAGAGCCCGGCGAGCGTGAGGTCGTACGTCAGGGACGCCATCAGCCGTCGATCAGCCGTCCGCCCCGGACGGCCGGGCGTCCGAGGCGGCGGGCTCGCAGATCGGGCAGGGGGCCAGTTCCCCGCCCGCGAGGACCCGCGAGTCGACCGGCAGGGCCTCCGCCTTCCCGGAGACCAGCGGGCAGTCCGCGCGGTGCCACAGCGTGCCGCCGGGCACCATCAGCAGGTCTCCGCTGACTGCCACGGGCGCGGCGGCCGCCTGCCCGGACTCGTCGGCGTCGGCGGGATCGGCGGCCACCAGGAGCCCGTACAGCTCCTCCACGCGGGCCGCCGCGAGGGCGTTCCTGCCGTGGGTGAGGAGCACCGCGCCCGCGATGATCAGCGCGGCCCCCGGCACCGTGCAGGACGCGAGATACGGAAGCTGGCGCTCGGCGAACCGCTCGCCGGAGATCCCGTACCAGCCGAGGACGCACAGCACCGCTCCCGCGGCGAGAGCGGCCCACCCGGCCCAGAGGACGGGGTGCACGGTCCGCAGTCGAGCTGTCCGCATGGGGGCTCCCATGTCATGTGTCCGGCTGTCTTCCAAGTCCGCCGATGGACTTGCACTATGCCTTCTGCAAGCTGACCCTGAAAGCTCTGGGCGTACTTGGCCCGGACCGACACCCGGTGGTGAGCCAGATGGTTCTCGGGAGTGACCTCAGGCGGGGGACAGGCCGGGGGCTGGCGGTGGCGGTACTCGTCCTCGCGTCGGCTCTGACGGCCTGCGGCGACGACAGCGGCGGCGAGGACACGACTCCGCCCTCGCCCTCCGTGGAGCAGCCCACGACGACCGAGCCGAGTCCGAGCGCGAGCGCTCCGGACGATCCGGCGGCGGCCGAGAAGGAGATCAAGGAGAACTGGAAGAAGTTCTTCGACCCCGACGTCCCCCTGAAGGACAAACAGGCCGTCCTGGAGAACGGCGACAACATGGCGCAGGTCCTGGAGAGCTTCAGCGGCGACGAGCGAGGCGGGCAGGTGGAGGCGACCGTCGACCAGGTCGAGTTCACCGCGCCGACCGCGGCGAACGTGACGTACACGCTCACCCTGAAGGGCGCCACGGTCATGCCGAACGCCGCGGGGACCGCCGTCGAGCAGGACGACACGTGGAAGGTGTCCGTCAAGACGCTGTGCGGTCTGGTCGGGCTGAGCGGCAATGCGTCGCCGGGTCCGGGTTGCTGAATGCGCTGTTGCGGGCCTGCTGCTCCTGGTGGGCACGGCCTGCGGCAGCCGTCTCCCGGAGAGCGCCTTCGCCGACCGGTCCGACCGGCCGGGCCGCACACCCACGCGGAACACGGCGGAGCCCCTGCGCGTGGGCATCATCACGAGCGCCACCAGCCCGGTCGGCGGCAACACCTTCACCGGGCCGCGCGACGGCGCGAAGGCCTACTTCGACCGGCTGAACGCGCGCGGCGGCATCGACGGCCGCCGGGTCGACGTCCGTACCTGTGACGACGGCGGCAGTGGTGTCGGCAACAACGAATGCGTGCACAAGCTCGTCGACGAGGACAAGGTGATCGCCCTCGTCGCCACCAGCGCGCTCGACTACGCGGGCGCCTCCCGGGTGTCACGCGCGCGCGTACCCGACATCGGCGGACAGCCCATCGGCGCGGCGTACGACACGTATCCGCACCTGTACGGGATCTACGGCAGCCTCGCCCCCCGGAACGGAAAGCCCGGCTGGGACGGCAAGCTGTACGGCGGCACCGAGATCTACCGCTACTTCAAACGCGAGCAGGGCGCCCGGACGGCGGCCGTCGTCTCGTACAACCAGTCCGCGTCCGCCGCCTACGCCCGGCTCGTCACCCAGGGGCTGAAGGCCGAGGGCTACAAGGTGGTCACCGAGCAGGTCGACTTCGCGCTGCCCAACTTCCGTGCCGCGGCGGCCGATATGAAGGAACAGGGCGCAGACGTGGTCTTCGACGCCATCGACACCTACGGCAACGCGCAGCTGTGCAAGGCGATGGACGACGTCGGCGCCGACGTCCTCGCCAAGGTCACCAACGTGCAGAACTGGACGTCCACCGTCCGCGAGGACTACAAGGACGCGCCCCGCTGCCGCAACGCCCTGTGGGCGACGGGCGCGAGCCGCAACTACGACGACACGGCCACGGACCAGGAGGCCCTGCGGGAGTTCCGGGACGGCACGAAGAACCTGAAGAGCCACTCCCAGTGGCAGCTGGAGGGCTGGGCCGCCGCGATGTGGTTCACGGACGCGGCCAGGTCCTGTGCGGAAACGGGCGTCACGCGCGCGTGCGTCGACCGTTTCATGGGCACGGGGAAGCCGTACACGGCCGACGGTCTGCTGCTGCCCGTCCGGTACGAGCGGCTGCCCGAGCCCCCGAAGGCCCGCAGGACCTGTCTCTCGGTGGCCCGCTGGGAGGACGCCCGCGGATGGGTGAGCCAGGGCGACATGAACGACGAATGCTTCGACGTGCCGCAACTGCCCTATGAACCCTGATGCGTCCCGGCGCCAAAAGGTTCCCCCATCCGGCTACCGATGGCGCAACTGTTCGGGAACAGGATGATAAGTAAGCCCAACCATCACCCCAACTCCCCGGTCTAACCCACAGGTAGCTGGATGAGCCGGAGATACGGGGACGCATGCAGATCTCTTTCCTGATACACAACGCCTACGGAATCGGGGGGACGATCCGGACGACGTACAACCTTGCGAACACGCTCGCCGAGCAGCACGACGTCGAGATCGTCTCCGTGCTGCGCCACCGCGACGAGCCGGTCTTCGCACTGGATCCACGGGTGCGCATGCGCCACCTCGTCGACATCCGCACGAACAGCCCGGGATACGAGGGGGACGACCCCGCCTACCGGACTCCGGCCCGCGTCTTCCCGCGAGGGGAGGTCCGCTACGACCAGTACAGCGCTCTGACCGACCGCCGTATCGCGGACCACCTCTCGAAGGTCGACTCCGACGTGGTGATCGGCACCCGGCCGGGACTGAACGTGCATCTGGCCTGCGAGACCAGACGGGGCCCGCTGCGCGTCGGCCAGGAGCACCTCACGCTCGACACCCACTCGGAGTCCCTGCGCACGGAACTGCGCAGCGCCTACCCGCGGCTCGACGCGCTCACCACGACCACGGAGGCGGACGCAGGGGCGTACCGCAAGAAGATGCGGCTGCCCGGCGTGCACGTCGAGGCCGTCCCCAACCCGGTGCCCGCCCCCGGCATCGAGCCTGCGGACGGTTCCGGCAAGTGGGTCGTGGCGGCCGGGCGGCTCGCCCCGGTCAAGCGGTACGACCTGCTGATCAAGGCCTTCGACCGGGTGCGCCGGCACCGGCCCGACTGGCGGCTGCGGATCTACGGCGGCGGCAAGCAGAAGGACAAGCTGCGCAGGCTCATCGACGAACTCGGCCTCTACAACCACGTGTTACTGATGGGCCCGGCGCATCCCATCGAGCCGGAGTGGGCCAAGGGATCCATCGCCGCCGTCACCTCCAGCCTGGAGTCCTTCGGCATGACGATCGTCGAGGCCATGCGCTGCGGCCTGCCCGTCGTCTCCACGGACTGCCCGCACGGCCCGGGGGAGATCATCGACAACGGCGTGGACGGACGTCTCGTTCCCGTGGGCAACGTCGGGGCCATCGCCGACGGACTGCTCGAACTGATCAACAACGACGAGTTGCGGCAGCAGATGGCGCACGCCGCGCTCAAGGACTCCGCGCGCTTCGACCCCGCCCGGATCGCCGAACGGTACGAGTCGATCTTCTCCGGTCTGGTCCCGCGCGGCGGCGACTCGAGGATCGGCCGGATGCGCGGCTCACTGCATCGCACGCGGGGTGCCCTGCTCGGCGGCGCGTATGCCGTTCGGGATGCCGGACGGACCGTACTCGGGAAGGAGAGCTCCGCATGATGACGGTGGCTCCGCAGGCCTCGCACCGGCACTCCGAGAAGGACGTGACCATGCCTCCGGGCGCCGACTGCATCGCCGACTCCGCGGGCGGGCTCACCTTCGACATCACCGACCCCGGTCCGGGCGCCGCGGCCGGCGACACGCACCTCGTGCTCCGGCACCGGGACGGCGTTCGGGAGGTCCGGCTGCCGCTCACCCCGGCTGCCGACGGCCGGCTGCGTGCCGCGCTGCCCAGCAGCGTCGAGCTGCCCGAGGGCCGCTGGGACGCCTACGCCCAGATCGCCGACGGAGAGCCGCAGCGCCTGGCACCCGGCCTCAACGACCTGCGCTCGCTCGTCGACCGGGTGCCGAGCGGTGCCCGCGGCCATGTCGCGGTCCGTATCCCGTACGGCACCAAGCACGGCAACCTCTCCGTCCGCAGCTGGCTGCGCGCCCCGCACGCGGAGGCGGGCGAACTGCGCATCGGAAAGGAGGAGTTGGGCGTACGGGGTCAGGTGTACGGCGTCGAGCTCACCCCCGACGCCTACGCCGAACTGCGCGTCCGTGAGGTGCCGGAGACCGTGGTGCGGGCCGAAGTCACCCGGGACCAGGCCCGGTTCTGTCTCACGGTGGCCTACTCCGAGCTGACGGAGGGCGTCTGGGATCTGTGGCTGCGCCCGGCGGGGGAGACCGGGCCGCGGGTACGGATCGCGCGGCTGCTCGACGACATCGCCGACAAGAAGCCGATCTTCAGCTACCCGAAGGTCACGCTGGAGACGGCGTACGGCCCGGCGGAGGCCGGGCCGTACTACACGAGCGACAACGACCTGTCGGTGACCGTCACCCCGGTGACCTCACCGAAGTGAGCCGAAGAACTCCCTGATGTCGCCGGTCAGCAGCTCCGGTACCTCCAGGGCCGCGAAGTGCCCGCCGCGGTCGAACTCCGTCCAGCGGACAACGGTGTTGGTCTCCTCGGTCCAGCGCCGGATCGCCACGTCCTCGCCGAAGTTCGCGACGGCGGTGGGCACTTCGGAGCGCGTGACGGGGAACCAGTCACCGCTGTGCCCGTTCTCGTAGTACATCCGCGCCGCCGAACCGGCCGTCCCGGTCAGCCAGTACAGCATCACGTTGGTGAGCAGCGTGTCCCGGTCGACCGCGTCCTCGGGCAGCTTGGCGGAGGAGTGGGTCCACGCTTGGAGCGGCACGAGGAACCGAGGCGGCCCGGCCGACAAGAGTCGGCCGGGCCGCAGAGTCGGATCCCACGAGGATGTCGACTGGAGGACGTTTTGACGGCCTCCCCGGCGTAAGCAGGGGATTTCCGGCCTGCCGTCCGTGGTGACCGGCTTCCGATGGGTTCCTGCTTCGATGCTCCGAGCCGGAATTGCTCCCGGTCTTACCAGTGCTCCACAGGCGTTTTCCGTCTCCGTCCGTCCGGCGGCGACTACCAGGCCGTGTCCCTCCTGGCGCTTCGGAGCTTCCGGAATCACCCTTCGCCCCGCACGGCAGCTACCGTACCACTGTGTGTATTTGAATTGTTCCTCTGCGTGACCATGGGTGAGCCGAAGCCCGGGATGGCCGGGATCACCAGGTGGAAGGCGTCGGCCGGGTCGCCGATGGGGGTCCCCCCGCTCGAGCCTGTTCGAGAGTGGGGGAGGGCGCGCGGGTCGCTCAGCGGGCCGATCAGGCCGAGGAACTCCACGATCGAGCCCGGCCAGCCGTGCGTCAGGATCAGCGGCACCGCGTCCGGCTCGGGCGAGCGGACGTGCAGGAAGTGCACCTGCGCGCCGTCGATCTCCGTCACGAACTGCGGGATCTCGGTCAGGGCCGCCTCGTGCTTGCGCCAGTCGTAGGCGCCGCGCCAGTGGTCGGCCAGCTCACGGAGATACGGCGGTGAGGCTCCGTACTCCCAGTCCACGCCCGGGAGCTCGTCGGGCCAGCGGGTCAGGTCCAGGCGGGTGTGCAGGTCGTCGAGCTGCGCCTGAGGGATGTCGATCCGGAAGGGGCGGATCTCTTCGCTTGCGCTGTTGTCTGCCATGTCTCGTAAGGTACGCACCCTTGCGGACAACTACTGTCCGCAATGCCTGGCAGACTCGGATTCATGTTGGAGACCTCGGCACGACTCCTGCGTCTGCTCTCGCTGCTGCAGGCGCACCGCGAATGGTCGGGCGCGGCCCTGGCCGACCGCCTCGGCGTCACCCCGCGCACGGTCCGCCGCGACGTGGACCGGCTGCGCGAACTCGGCTATCCGGTGAACGCCAGCCCCGGCACGGGCGGCGGCTACCAACTCGGCGTGGGGGCCGAACTGCCACCGCTGCTCCTCGACGACGACGAGGCGGTCGCCGTGGCCGTCGGCCTGCGCACCGCAGCCGGACAGGGCATCGAAGGCATCGGCGAGACCTCCGTACGCGCCCTCACCAAGCTCGAACAGGTGCTGCCGCACCGGCTGCGCCGCCGGGTCGGCGCCCTCAACGCCTTCACCGTGCCGATGCTGCGCGGCCCCCAGCCCTCCGCCGTCGACCCGGCCGTCCTGACCGACCTGGCCGCCGCCTGCCGTGACTCGGAGCGGCTGCGCTTCGAGTACCGCGACCACGGTGGCTCCTCGACCCGCCGCACGGTCGAACCGCACCGCCTGGTGTGCACCGAGCGCCGCTGGTACCTGGTCGCCTGGGACGTCGACCGCGACGACTGGCGTACGTTCCGGGCCGACCGCGTCACTCCGAAGCCGCCCCACGGACCGCGCTTCACGCCCCGGCAGCCGCCCGCCGACGACCTGGCCGCCTATGTGTCCAAGGGCGTGTCCGTCCGCGCGTACGCCACACACGCCGTCGTCCGGCTGCTCGTGCCGAAAGAGGAGGCGGCCCAGCGGATCTCGCCCTCGGCCGGGACACTGGAGGCGGAGAGCGACGGCAGCTGCATCCTGCGGACCGGGGCCGCGAGCCTCGACGTGATGGTGATCCACGTGATGCTGATGGGCGTCGAGTTCGAGGTGCTGGAACCCGTCGAGCTCGTCGAGGCCATCAGGACGGCGCGGGACCGGCTGACCCGGACGCTGGAGCGGGCTGCGCCGGAAGGACGGCGTACGGCCTCCTGAAGCGCGGGTCCTGTGCTTGAGCCATGTATTTCCTATGGTGTGTCAGCTTCTGTAACACACCCCGGAATCGGAAAAGAAAGGCAGGAACGCCGGGTCGGCATCACGTTTTCCGGCCGGCCAATCGGGCCGCGGCCGCGGTAGTCCCGGGCACTCCCGAATTACGTTCGAAGGTGGGAGGAACACGTACGGAACCGCTCGTACGTGTGATGGAGTTCGACCGAAACGGGTGTCGTTGTCCTGTGACAGAAGCGTGACCGGAGAGGGACCGGTGACTGATGGTGGCGGGTCCGGGCTTCCTTCGCCGCATTCCGCCGCCTAACGTGGCGGCATGGCACCGATTCCCACTCCTCCCGCAGAGCCCTCGGACACCCCGGACGCGTACGTCGGACTGGAGGCGAGCGGCGCCGAGCGGCTGGCCCGTGAACGCGGCTGGTCCACGGTGCGGTCGCTGCCACCGGGCGCGATCATCACGATGGAGTACCTCTCGGGGCGGCTGAACTTCGAGGTCGCCGACGGCCGGGTGACGCGCTGCTGGAAGGGCTGACCTGCCACCCGTCCGCACACCGTGAGAGCGCGCTTCGTGAAGCATGGCAAGCACGGCGAAGGCCCCGGCTCAAGGAGCCGGGGCCTTCGCCGTGCGCGGGGCGTGGTGTGTGCGTACCGGGCCCCGCAGTCCTTGCTCAGCCGCCCGTCAGGGGGCGGGCCGAGGTGGTGCCACGTGTCACTCGGTCCGACTGCGGAGGTCTGCGGCTTCCGATGGGCGTGACCGGGGTGCGCTCCGAGCGGGCCAGATGCGGGCCCGGCGCCAGGTAGCCGCCCTGCGGCCGGGGCACATGGGAGCCGTCCGCCTCATCGAGGAGCAGTACGCCCGCGACCTCGCCATACTGCGGTCCGGCCAGGCCGCCTTCGGCTGCGGCGACTACCGGACGGCCCGGACAGCGGCCGAGTGGCTCGTGTGCGGCCCCGCCGAGGGCCTCGACCCGCAGGCCGTTCACGAGGCCGCCACCCTGCTGGTGGCGTCGGCGGCCGCCGGACAGGACTGGCAGGCGCTGTCCCGCATGGGCACCGCCCTCTGGTGGGAGGGACTGCCGCTGTCCGCCATGGCCACCGTGTCCGGCCGGGTCCAGGCCCTGTGGCAGCTGGAGAAGTGGCAGGAGGCCCTGGCCCTCATGCTGCGGACCGAACGCGTATGGCAGGCCACCCCGGCCAGCCGCGCGCTGCTGGCACTGTTCCGCAGGGTCGCGGAGTACGTACTGGGCCGCCCGGACCGGTTCACCCGAGCACTGGCCCTGCCGGAGGAACCGGACCTGCCTCCGAGCAAGGCGTTCGCGTTCAACATCGCCACGTTCGACGTACTGCTCGGAATCGGCGACCTGCGGGCGGCGGCGAACCTGCTGTCCACCCGGAGGATGAACCTCGAACTCCTCCCCCAGCACAACCGGTTCCTCTGGCACCACCTCAACGGACGCTGGGACGAGGCACTCGCGCTGGCCCGTCGGCTCCTGGTCGACGGCGGGGCCCTGAACGTGGTCCCCGGACACCACCTGCTCCCCGCCCGCACGGCGGCCATCCTCCTCGCCCAGGGACGCCCCACCAGCGCGGACCGCCTGATCAGCAGCGTGCGCGGGCCGGTGAACGGGCCGCTGGAACACATCCTGGACCACGCCGAGGCCGAGGTACTGCGGACCCTGGGCGAACTCGGCCGGGCCGAGGAAGTACTGCAGCGCGGCCTGCGAGCCGCGGACGAACGCGGATCCTTCTACGGCACCGACGAACTGCTGGCCTCACTCGCCGAGGTGCACGCGGAAGCGGGACACCCGGACCGGGCGACGGCCTGCCTGGAGCGCCTCGACCGGACGGCCGAGCAGATGAACAGCGGCCGGACGCGACTCCTGCACCTGCTGACGTCCGGAAAGATCCTCGGCCCGGACTCCCCGGAGGCCCGCAAGCACCTGCACGAGGCGGTCGACCTGGCCCGCTCCCGCAGCCAGCCCTTCGAAACGGCGGTCACGCTGCTGGCCGCCGCACGCGCGAACGCGGGCCCGGCGACCCTGCTGCACGAGGCGTACGAACGGTTCGGCGAGATGGGTGCCACGCTGTGGCGCTTCCACACCAGGACCGCGATGCGCGAGGCCGGGCTGACCGTACCCGGCCGCAGACACGCCACGGCGGAGAACGAGCACCTGCTGGCCACCCTGCTCGCCGAGGGACTCAGCAACCGCCAGATCGCGGGCGTACTGCGGCTGAGTGAGGACGCGGTCGCCAACCGCCTGTCCCGGTTGTTCGCACGCACCGGTATGCGCTCCCGCACAGAGGTGGTCACAGCGGTACTCACGGGCACCCAGGTGACAACGAACCACCACTGACCCCACCCACCCGCTCCATCCCGCTCGCCCCACTCATGCCAGATTTCCCCCTCCTTAACGGACGAGGGGGCTGTGGAAGCGGAACGAGGCAACCCCGCATGCCACCATCAACTCCTGAACGGCATGGACCACTTGGGTTCCCGAATGGGGGGCGAATGCCTCAGCAGGTACTCACAGACACCGTGCGCGTGGCGATCCACGCACCCGACGCCATCGTCCGCGCCGGACTGCTCAGCTATCTCCACAACGACCGCCGCATCCGCGAGGTCCCACCGGACAGGCTCCGCGAAGCGGACGTCATCGTGGTCACCGTGGACGTCGCCGACACCTCCACCCTGGACCTGCTGCGCAGCCTGTGCGACAGGCCGGACGCCCGGTTCGCCCTGGTGGTGGGCAAGGGCTGGCACGCCGACGTCTCGGCCGCGGTCGACCGCGGAGTCCGCGCCGTCCTCTGGCGCGACTCCTTCAGCCAGGCGGCCTTCATCCGAACCCTGCACACCATCGCGGACGGCGGCGGAAGCCTCCCGCCCACCCTCCAGGGCACCCTGATGGAACAGGTCCGCTGGGCCCAACGCGAACTCCTCGCCCCCCGAGGCCTCACGGCATCCGGCATCAGCCCCCGCGAGGTGGACGTGCTCCGCCTGGTCGCCGAAGGCACGGAACTCGCCGAGATCGCGACGAAGCTCTCCTACTCGGAACGCACCGTCAAATACATCCTCTACGGCGTAATGAAGCGCCTACACCTGAAAAACCGCGCCCACGCCGTCTCCTACGCAATCAGAGCGGGCATCATCTGACCCACCACCGCGATCAGTGCGACTCGGCGGTACGTCACACGGGCAGATCCCGCCTCTCCAGGGAACGATGCACCACGCGGGAGACACCGTCACGCCTGGCCCGGCACCCGCAGCGGAGACCACGGCCCGCAAAGCAGCACGCGTCGGCGCCGACGCCACATCCGCTGAAGCAAAAAGCCCAGCTCAGACACTGTCTGAGCTGGGCTTGGAGTGGAGCCCCCTGTCGGATTCGAACCGACGACCTACGCATTACAAGTGCGGCGCTCTGGCCGAGCTGAGCTAAGGAGGCATCGCGCACTACAACGCCGTACGCGAAGGCGGCTCCACTGTACACAGACCTCCTCGCCCTGATCCACGAAGTTGCCCTGGCAGGGGGCCTCGAAACCCATACGTAACCACTCGCGCACCCGTTCGTTGAATGGACTGACGTGCTGTTCCGAATATCGGACTGCGAGGGGGGCTCGTGGAGGAGTCGGCGGAGAAGCCGAAGGCGGTGAAGGGTGCTCAGGCCGAGCGCATCAAGCGTGAGGAACTCGGCATCGAGGACCGCCGTAAGCACGAGGGCCGCAAGGCGACTCCCCTGAAGAGCCATGCCAAGGAGACCGGCGCCCACCATCGCGTCTACCGGTTCCGCTTCTATCCGACGGAGGCGCAGGCCGAGCAGCTGGGGAAGACGTTCGGTGCTTGCCGGTGGGTCTACAACGAGGGTCTGAGCCTGCGTTCAGGAGCCTGGGAGCAGCACCGGGTGAACGTGGGTTTCGCGGAGACGTGTCGGGCGCTGACGGGGTGGAAGCAGGCCGAGGAGAGGGCGTGGCTCAAGGAGGTGTCCTCGACGGTGCTGCAGCAGGTCCTGCGGCATCTCGACCAGGCGTTCACGCGGTTCATCAAGGGGGCGGCGAAGTATCCGAAGCGGAGGAAGAAGCAGCGGTCGCGGGATGCGGCGACGTATGTGCGTACGGGGTTCAGTTGGGTCGAGGATCCCGAGCGGCCGGGAACGGGCCTGATCACGCTCGCCAAGCAGTCCGGGCCGTTGGACGTTCGCTGGTCCCGGGCTCTTCCTGCGGGGGTGGTTCCGGTCCGGTTGTCGGTGACGCGGGACCGGGCCGGTCGGTATTTCGTGTCCGTGCTCGTGGAGGAGCGTATGACGGCGTTGCCTGCTGTCTTCCTGTCGGGTTCGCGGGAGCCGAAGGCGGTCGGGCTGGACCTGGGGCTGGCGTCCTTGGTGACGCTCGACGACGGTACGAAGCTGGACCATCCGCGGCTGTTGAAGCGGTACGCGGAGAAGTTGGCGCGGTT
This sequence comes from Streptomyces sp. ActVer, assembly GCF_027270795.1. Taxonomy (NCBI): domain Bacteria; kingdom Bacillati; phylum Actinomycetota; class Actinomycetes; order Kitasatosporales; family Streptomycetaceae; genus Streptomyces; species Streptomyces sp. ActVer. The sequence continues at coordinate 3,854 of NZ_JAPWHT010000239.1, read as the reverse complement.
GCAGCGGGAGCTGCACAAGAAGGTGAGGGGATCGAGGAACCGGGAGAAGGTCAGGCAGAAGATCGCCCGCCTCTACGCGCTCATCGGTGACGTACGCAGGGACATGCTGGACCAGTTCACGACCCGCCTCGTGCGCGAGAACCAAGTGCTCGTGGTGGAGGATCTGTCCATCGTGACCCTGCTGCGTCCGGCTCGCGGAAAGGGCCGTCGGCGCAAGGCGAGGCTGAGCCAGGCGATCATCGACGCCGGGTGGGGTGAGCTGTTGCGGCAGCTGCGGTACAAGTGCGAGTGGTACGGCCGGACGTTGGTGGTCGTCGACCGCTTCTTCCCCTCCACTCGGAGGTGCTCGGCGTGTCATGTCAAGGGCCCGAAGCTGGACGTCTCCGTCCGGCAGTGGACGTGTGCCGAGTGCGGTGCGGTGCACGACCGGGACGTGAACGCGGCGGTGAACCTGCGGGATGAGGGGATGCGCCTGTACTGGCTGGTTGCGTCCGCGCTGCCTCCGGACCGGCAGGCTCCTGCTGTGATCAAGGCTTCGGAGTTGGAGGAGTGTCTGCTGGCCGCGTAGTCGGGCCAGGGTGCGGTACGGACCGATGGGCCGTCGGCCGGAAGCCCGTGGAGCCTGTGTAAGACCGTGCGTGGCGGCGGGGTAGCCCGTTGTCCGTCGGCAGCGAGCTGTGAAGCGGGAAGCGTTAGCAAGGTCAAAAGACAGCTGCTCTGCCACGATCGAATATTTCCTCGAACTTCATCGCTCTCGGAGTACTGACAGAACGTGTGAACGCGAGGTAGCGTCCTGAACCAGTCCGCTCATGTGGACTACACCACTACGGACCGTTCCGTAGCGGTCACACCACCTTTACAACGGATCGTCCGGCACGTTCCTGCCGGTGAAGGGGGCCTACGACCCATGGCCACTGTCTCGTTCAACAAGGCGACCCGCATTTACCCGGGTGGCGACAAGCCCGCCGTCGACCAGCTCGAGCTCGACGTCGCGGATGGCGAGTTCCTCGTCCTCGTCGGTCCCTCCGGCTGCGGAAAGTCCACCTCCCTGCGGATGCTCGCGGGTCTCGAGGACGTGAACGCCGGCTCGATCCACATCGGTGACCGCGACGTCACGCACCTGCCGCCCAAGGACCGGGACATCGCCATGGTGTTCCAGAACTACGCGCTGTACCCGCACATGACGGTCGCCGACAACATGGGCTTCGCGCTCAAGATCGCCGGCATCAACAAGGCCGAGATCCGCCAGAAGGTCGAGGACGCGGCGAAGATCCTCGACCTCACCGACTACCTGGCCCGCAAGCCGAAGGCCCTCTCCGGTGGTCAGCGCCAGCGTGTCGCGATGGGTCGCGCCATCGTGCGTGAGCCCCAGGTCTTCCTCATGGACGAGCCGCTGTCGAACCTCGACGCCAAGCTCCGCGTCTCGACCCGTACGCAGATCGCGTCGCTGCAGCGCCGCCTCGGCATCACCACGGTGTACGTCACCCACGACCAGGTCGAGGCCATGACGATGGGCGACCGGGTGGCCGTGCTGAAGGACGGTCTGCTCCAGCAGGTCGACTCGCCGCGCAACATGTACGACCGCCCCGCGAACCTCTTCGTCGCCGGATTCATCGGCTCCCCGGCGATGAACCTCGTCGAGGTCCCGATCACCGACGGCGGCGTGAAGTTCGGCAACAGCGTGGTGCCCGTCAACCGCGAGGCCCTCAAGACCGCCGCCGACAAGGGTGACACCACGGTCACCGTCGGTGTCCGTCCGGAGCACTTCGACATCGTCGAGCACAACGGTGCCGCGGCGGCCTCCCTGTCGAAGGACACCGAGGACGCCCCGGCGGGCCTCGCCGTCACGGTGAACGTCGTCGAGGAGCTCGGCGCCGACGGCTACGTCTACGGCAGCGCCAAGGTCGGCGACGACCTCAAGGACCTGGTCGTCCGCGTCAGCGGCCGCGCGGTCCCGGAGAAGGGCGCCACGCTGCACGTCGTGCCGCGTCCGGGCGAGACCCACGTGTTCTCGACGTCCACGGGCGAGCGCCTCTCCGACTGACGACCGACCCGGCCGATCCCGGAGATTTCACCCAGGTTGACGAAGAAGGCCCCGCAGGCTGCTGCGGGGCCTTCTTCGTTGTCGACAAATACCCCGGCAGAACGGGCATTTCGATACCCGTATGTCAACATCAAACTCGAAAACGACGGTTTACCCGTCCCCCGAATTGATTACTAAATGTCGCCAAATCATCACCCCGCGCTACCCTCACTCGCGTGAAGCACTCCACTAACCACTCGACGCGGCACGGCCGTGGTCCCGCCGGCCGACCGACACGGCACGGCCGCGGTCCGGCCCGCCGGATCGGCCGTACTCTCGCCCTCGTTCTGCCCGTCGTCCTGGTGCTCTCCGGGACGCTCGCGGTCACCCGAGTCAACTGGTCGGGAAACAGCTCCTCGACGTCGGTGCTCGCCGCATCCGCCGAGGACGTCTCCCGACGTGCCCCGTCCCGCGCCCCGCAGGACGTGCTGCGCGACAAGCTCCTCCTCGAACTCCAGGAGAAGAACCCAGGCGTGGCCCTCACCCACCTCCAGGAGGCGGTGAACGGCCGTCCGTCGCTCGCCAAGCACTGCGCGTCCATCGCCCGCGCCCTGGGCCGCGCCGCCGTACGCGCCTACGGCCCCACCCGGGCCCAGTCGTTCGCCCGCCCGGTCTGCGACACATCCTTCGCCACGGGCGTGGCAGCCCAGCACACCTGAGGCGGCAAGAGGGCCCGCGCCCCCAAAGGGGCGCGGGGAACTGCGCGACCAGCCCCCACCGACCCGCAGATCCCCACCCCGCGCAGCCCCGCAACCCCGCACAAGCCCACCCGCAAACCCGCGGGGCGCCACGTACAGTTCGGGTCATGACCGATCCGAACGCCGCGTCGCGCCCCGTTCAAGCCGTCGTCCTGGCCGGCGGCCAGGGCTCCCGGCTGCGTCCCTACACCGACGACCGTCCCAAGCCGATGGTCGAGATTCCCGGCACCGGGACCCCGATCATCGGCCACCAGCTGGCCTGGCTCGCGGAGGAGGGCGTCACCGACGTCGTCGTCTCGTGCGGCCATCTCGCCGAGGTGCTCCAGCAGTGGCTGGACTCGGCCGAACTGCCCGTCTCCGTGACCACCGTGGTCGAGACGGAGCCCCTGGGCCGCGGTGGCGGCCTCAAGTACGCCGCCAAGCACCTGCCCCACCCGGACCGCCCCTGGTACGCGACGAACGGCGACATCTGGACCCGTTTCTCGCTCCGTGAGATGGCGGACTTCCACACCGAGCGCGACGCGGTGGCCACCCTCGCGCTGGCCCGCCCCCGCATTCCGTGGGGCGCCGTCGAGACCGACGACTTCGGCCACATCACGGACTTCATCGAGTCCCCGCCGACCGCGTACGGCATCAACGCGGGTGTGTACGTCTTCTCCCCCGAGTTCGCCGCCCTGCTGCCCGACCTCGGCGACCACGAGCGGTCCACGTTCCCCCGCCTGGCCCGTGAGCGCCGCCTGGCCGGCTATCCGATCCCGCAGGGCGCCTACTGGCGCGCCATCGACACCGCGAAGGACCTCACCGAGGCCGCCAAGGAGCTGGCGGCGCTGGGGCGTTGAGGCGCTTGTCCCGGTCCACGAACGTGGCGTGTACGACGCCCACAAACGTGGCACGTACGACGATGGGGCCCGGCACCTGAGTGGTGCGGGCCCCATCGTCGTACGGTCCTGCGCCGCCGTACCGGCTCGGCCGTGCCGCCCTGTCGGCGGGCGGTGTCAGCCCAGCAGGCCGCCCACGAGCCCGGAGCCACCGCCGGAGCCGGAGCCGCCACCGCTGCCGCCCGTGCTCCCGCC
>NZ_JAPWHT010000238.1:0-15978 GCF_027270795.1 Streptomyces sp. ActVer | reverse complement strand
CCGGGGACGCGCAGCCCACAGCCACCGGCGGGCGCCGGGCCCCACAGCAGGACCGCGGGGAGGGATGGGGCGGGGATCAGGGGCGCGTACGGGGTCGCCGCCTCGGTGACCGCCGTCGCGAACAGGTCGGCGTCCGCGGCGGCGAGCCCGCGCGCCCGGGCGCGCGCGCGGAGGGTGTCGCGATCCGGGGCGGTGAGGCGTTCGGCGTCCGGTGGCGGCGGGGGCAGGGGGACCGAGTCCAACTCGTGGACCAGGCGGGCCGGTTGCTCGTACACCGGGGTGTCGGGGTGCGCGCGGCGGGCGGCGTCGACGATGGCGGGGCCCGCGGTGCGGGTGTCGTACGCGCACAGGGCGGTCGTCGCGAACGGCGCGAAGAGGAGGTTGGCGAGCGACTCGTAGCGGATCCATTCGGTGGTCTCGCGCGTCGAGCGCCCGGCGCGGCCGCCCCAGTGCGGCTCCATGAGGAGGTGGATACGGCCGCCGGGCCCCGCGTTCGCGGCGAGGTAACCGGCGCTCTGGGCAACGGCGTTGGCCGCCGAGCCCGTGTACCACTCGGTGTGGGGCACCAAGGTGACGCTCTTGGCGTCCGTGCCCAGCGCGTCCCGCAGGAGGGCGAGTCTGCCGGGGTCGGCGATGGCCACGGGCGGTGGTTCGTCCGGTGCGGCGAGGCCCTCCGCGAGGAAGGGGAGCGCGGCCGCGACGAACGCGTCGTCGGAGCCGAAGACCGCCATGCGGTGGTCGAACGTCCCCGGGGGCGGGACTGGTTGACCCGGCTGGGACGGCCGGGTCGGCTTGGCTGGTTCGGCTGGTTCGGCTTGTTCGGCCGGCCTGGTTGGTTCGGCAGTCACGAGGGTTCCCCTTCTGTCGTATCCACCTGGTTGTGGGCGGGCCGCCCGGCTGTGGGCGAACTGCCCGGCTGTGGGCGGGCGTTGTGGCACCTCGCCCATCGGGACCCCGGGATCGGGGCTTCAGCGGCGGGCGGCGACCCATGCCGCGATCTGGCTGCGGTTGCTGAAGCCGAGCTTGCCGAGGATGCGTTCCACATGGCCTTCCGCGGTGCGGCGGGCGATCACCAGACGGTCGGCGATCTGCTGGTTGCCGAGCCCCTCGGCGACGAGCTCGGCGACCTCCCTCTCGCGCCGGGTGAGCGACGCGAGACGGGGGTCCGCCCTGACGGAGTCCGGGTGCGGGTTCCCGTCGGCCCGGCGGGGGCCCGGGACGACCGGTTTCCCGGCTTCCTGGATGGCGTACGAGACGATCGCGGTGAGCCCGAGCCCGCCGCCGCGCCGGTACGCCCGGTCGAAGACCCCCGGTCCGACGGCCGCCCGCACCCGCGTCTCGCTCTCCCTGCGCGCGGAGTTGTACGTCGTGGAGCCGAAGCGGTTGCCGTCGATGCCGGCCCAGACGCGGTCGGTGCCGCCGAGCAGGACGGCGGCGCGTTCGTGGGCGCCGCGGGCGGCGGTGATGACCACCAGCAGGTCGAGGGTGAGGCCGATGCCGATGACGTCGTGCACGGCGAGCTTGCGGCGCAGGGCGTCACGGGCGTGCGGCTCCGCGCGGTCCCACTCCTTGCGCTCCGCGTACGCGAGGGCGAGGACGCGCAGGACGTACGAGCGGACCCACTCCTCGCCGTGCTCCTCGCAGAGGCGGTGGGCGTCCTCGCAGACCTGGACGGCCCGGTCGGTGTGGCCCAGGAAGGCGAGGCTGGCGGCGAGTTCGACCTGGTCGAGGACGGCGAGGCTGGGGAGCTGGCCGTCGACGGGGTTGCGGGCGACGGCGGCCTCGTAGTGCGCCAGGGCGGCCGGGAGATCGTCGCCGAACAGGGCCATCAGGCCGAGCAGGTACTCGGCGTGCGCGACCTCGGCCGGGTCGCCGAGGCGGCGGGCGAGCGCGCGGGCGTCCTCGGCGCGGTGACGGCCCCTGGTGAGGTCCTCGGGGCAGCCGGCGAGCAGGCCCGCGACCCAGAGCGCCCTGGCGCGCTCCCGGGTGGGCTCGGGGTGCGCGTCGAGCGCGCGGTCCAGCCAGTACCGGCCCTCGCGGGGTGCCCCGCAGGCGTGCCAGTAGAACCACAGGGTCCCGGCGAGCCCGAGTCCGGCCCGGGCCTCGCCCGGTGCGGTGAGGCTGAACTCCAGGGCGGCCCGCAGGTTGTCCTGGTCGGCCCGCAGCCGGGCCACGATCTCCCGCTGCCCCGGCCCGAACCACCTGCGCTCGCACTCCGCGGCCACCTCCTGCGCCCAGTCCCGCTGGCGCCGCCGGGCCGCCGACTCCTCCCCGGGCCGCTGCCGCAGCTTGTCGAGTCCGTAGTGCCGCAGCGTGTCGAGCAGGCGGTATCTGGCCGTGCCGGGGCCGCCTTCTCTGCACAGCACGGATTTGTCCACCAGCCCGGCCACGGCTTCGAGGACGTCCTGGGGATGTACGTCGATGCTCTTGCCGTCGCCGAGGCTCGTACCGTCGCCCTGGTCGCCGTTCCCCCACTCGTCATCGTCATCGTGCGCGTCCGCGTATGCGTCCGCGCACACCGCCTCCGCCGCCTCCAGATCGAAGCTCCCCGCGAAGACCGAGGCCCGCGCCCACACCAACTGCTCCGCCTCCGTGCAGAGTTCGTGGCTCCAGTCGACCGCCGCGCGCAGTGTCTGGTGGCGGGGAAGAACGGCCGGGCTGCCCGTGGTGAGGAGGCGGTAGCGGTCGTCGAGCCGGGCGACGAGCTGGTCGACGCCGAGTACGCGCATCCGGACGGCCGCGAGTTCGATGGCGAGGGGCAGGCCGTCGAGGCGGCGGCAGAGGCGGGCCACGGCGGCCCGGTTGTCGGGGGTGAGTTCGAAGCCGGGGGCGACGGCCGCGGCCCGGTCGGCGAAGAGCGCCAGGGCCGGGTAGGTCGCGGCGGCCGAGAGGTCCGAGTCCGGGTCGGGCACCGGCAGGGGCCGTACGTCCAGGAGGTGTTCCTCCGTGAGGGCCAGGCGGTGGCGGCTCGTCGCGAGGACGCGGACGCCGGTCGTGCCGTGCAGCAGCGCGGCCGCCAACTCCGCGCAGGCGGACAGCAGATGCTCGCAGTTGTCGAGGACCAGGAGCAGTCGGCGGTCGCGCAGCTGCTCGACCAGCGTGTCCAGGGGCGGCTGTTCGGAGTGGTCGTGCAGGCCCAGCGCGTCGGCCGCGGCGAGCGGGACGAGCGCCGGGTCGTGCAGGCCGGCGAGGTGCGCGAAGCGCACGCCGTCCGGGAACGCCCGCTCGACCCGGGCGGCGATCCGCCCGGCCAGCCGCGTCTTGCCGACGCCGCCGGGTCCGGTCAGCGTGACCAGTCGTGCGGTGGCCAACAGCCGCCGACCCTCGGCCAGTTCGTCCCGCCGGTCGACGAAGCTGGTCGTCTCGACCGGTGGCTGGTGGACCCTTCGCGGCGCTGATCCGCCCATGATCAGCCAGTCCTCTGGGGTGTGAGACAGGAGCCGGAGTGGGGGGCTCCTCTTGCGCTGGCCCCCCAGCCTTCCGGCTGCGCCTCGGCTTCGCACGTGCGCGTCACACCCGTGGGTGCACTTTGGGTGGGTCCGCGACGTGTGGGGTGCGGGCGCGTACACTGCCGGGCCGCATATATGCATTGCGCCCGGCTTGTGCGCCCTGTGGTGCCCGGTGTGCGCGGGCGCTCCGCTTGGGCCGCCGGGTACCTGGGGTCACTGGGTGCCCGCGGGCCGGTAGGGGCTTGTCGCGCCCACGCGGCGGAGCCGCACATCGATACGGCCCCGCGCCCCTGAAGGGCGCGGGTCGGCATCACACGTACCGGCCGGCGCGCGGGGAACGGGCGCCGGCCGCCCGTCTCGTTTCGGCCGGTTCGCGACGGCCGGCTCCAGTCCGGCCTTGACCCGGACATGCCATAGTCCCACGATGAGCGTCACACCCGCATACGGGGTCCTGTCGGCGCATTCGGCGGACAGCCCCGGCACGTCGCACCGATCCACCCCCCGCTCCACTCCCCACACTTCCGGTGATCCCGGAATTTCTGGAGAAACCAGGAGAATCAATGCGGCTTCACATCAAAGGCGGCGGCACACCCGCCGCACCCCCCTCACCCGGCAGACGCGGCCGACGCACGGCCGCCCTCGCCACACTGCTCGCCCTGGCTCTCGCGGCCCCCATCGCCGCCACGACCAGCGCGAACGGCGCCTCCGGGGCGGCTCCCGCCTCCGACACGGAGGACATCCGTCAGTACGAGGTCCGTGTCCACGGCAGCACCTCGGCCACGCGTACGGCGATCTCCCAGGCGGGCGTGTCGATCGACGAGGCCGACGAGGAGACCGTCGTCGTCTCGGGACGCGCGGCCCAGGCGAAGAAGCTGCGGCAGCTCGGCTACGAGGTCACGGCCCTCGGCTCCGCCCCCGACCGGTCGAGCGCCGCGGACGTGGGCATCCTCGACTTCCCATCCGCCGACTCGCGCTATAACAACTACGCCGAGATGAACACGGAGATCAACCAGCGCCTGGCCGCCTACCCGAGCATCATGAGCAAGCGCGTGATCGGGAAGTCGTACCAGGGCCGGGACCTCGTCGCCATCAAGATCAGCGACAACGTCGCGACCGACGAGTCCGAGCCCGAGGTCCTGTTCACCCACCACCAGCACGCGCGCGAGCACCTCACCGTGGAGATGGCGCTCTATCTGCTGCGTGAGCTGGGCGCCGGGTACGGCTCCGACTCCCGCGTCACGAACATGGTGAACAACCGCGAGATCTGGATCGTCCCGGACCTCAACCCTGACGGCGGCGAGTACGACATCGCGTCCGGCGCCTACCGCTCGTGGCGCAAGAACCGCCAGCCCAACACCGGCAGTTCGTACGTCGGCACCGACCTGAACCGCAACTGGAACTACCGCTGGGGCTGCTGCGGCGGCTCGTCGGGGTCGACTTCCTCCGAGACCTACCGGGGTACCGCGCCGGAGTCCGCGCCCGAGGTGAAGGTCGTCGCCGACTTCGTACGCAGCCGGGTCGTGGGCGGCAAGCAGCAGATCAGGGCGGGCGTGGACTTCCACACGTACAGCGAGCTGGTGCTGTGGCCCTTCGGCTACACCAACGCGGACACCACGACGGGTATGACGGTCGACGACCGCAACGCCTTCGCCACGGTCGGGCAGAAGATGGCCGCCAGCAACGGCTACACGCCCGAGCAGTCCAGCGACCTCTACATCACCGACGGGTCGATCGACGACTACCTGTGGGGCAGTCAGAAGATCTTCGCCTACACCTTCGAGATGTATCCGGGGTCCAGTGGCGGGGGCGGGTTCTACCCGCCCGACGAGGTGATCGAGCGGGAGACCACGCGCAACCGGGACCCGGTGCTGCAGTTGTTGGAGAACGCCGACTGCATGTACCGGTCCATCGGGAAGGAAGCGCAGTACTGCAGTTGAGTCGGGTCGGCTGAGGTGCGTGGGGAACTGCGGGGCCGTTGTGGCTGGTCGCGCAGTTCCCCGCGCTCCTTACGGGGCGCTCTCCTCGGCCTCGGTCTCTTCCGCTTCGGATGCCTCTTCGGCGTCCTCGAAGTACGAGTCCAGGACCTCGTCCAGCTGGGTCTCCCACTCCTTGAAGCGGGACCTGGCCGACGCCTCGATCTCGATCGGGTACCAGCGGCGGTCGGGAGTGTGCACCGTGATGGTGAACCGCTTCCCGAAGCGCGGTGACTCGGTCTCGACCGCGCCGATCTCCTCCCAGCGGAACTCGGCCTCCTGGTCGTCCAGGCTCAGCCGTACGCCACTGTGGTCGGCGACGATCTTCGCGCGGCGGTCGGAGGCCTCGAAGACGGGACCGCCCTCGGGAGCCTCCTCGGGCTCCTCCGGCTCACCGCTGGAGGGTTCCTCGCCGGAAGGTTCTTCCCCGGAGGGCTCGTCGTTGGAGGGTTCCTCCTCTGCGGCTTCCTTCTTGAGGTTCGTCTGCTTGGCAGGCGTCCGCTTCCCGGGGGCCGTCTCCTCCTCAGGGGCCGTCTCCCCGTCCGAGGCCGTCTCCTCGGAGACGGCCTCCTTCGGCTCGGCGGGGCGCGGGCCCGTGATGCCGGGCACGACCGCCGGGTCGACCGCGGCGCCTTGCAGGGGCTGGATGTTGGGTCCTATGCGCTGCTCCACAGCGGGCAGTATGGTCGACGATCCTGTGTCGAGAACAGTCGGCCTCCGCTTCGTCCCGCTATATGAAGATACCCAGCAGCGCCGCCACCGCGAAGCCCGCCACCGACAGGACCGTTTCCAGGACCGTCCAGGACTTGAGGGTGTCGCGTTCGGAGATGCCGAAGTACTTGGCGACGATCCAGCTGCGTCTATTGGCGCGCTCCGCGCGCGGGCTCCGTCGTTGACGTGCGAGGCGAAGATCGAACCGGCCGAGATCGCCATGATGACCACTTGGTTCCGTGACCGCAGAAGGCCTCGAAGTACGCGTTTTGGAGTTCTCTCCCACCATGAGGCAGAAGACTCTCCCCTGGATCGCTCCGGGGAGTTGGGCAGCACTCATGTCTGGTTCCACAATGCCCGTGCGGCATGCGCCTGTTGGTCGAGCCGGTCTGCCTGTGCGGACGACAGAGCGAGACGGGCGCGATGCCCTCGTCGACGCTTCACCGTCTCGCCCACAACCGTCTCCTCCACGCTGGTTCCGTTGATCAGATCAACGGAACCAACGGAGAGAGGTCACGGGTTCGACCCACGAACAATCAGCCGAGTACCGCTAGGGCGTCGATCTCGACCAGGAGCCCCTTGGGCAGCCCGACGTAGACCGTGGTCCGGGCGGGAGGCACCTCCTTCAGGCTCGCGAAGTACTGGTCGTAGATCCCGTTGAACTCGGCGAAGTGGTCCACCTCCGTGAGGTACACGCGGATCATCATCGCGTCGTCCCAGGAGGCGCCGCCCTCTTCGAGGATGGCCTTGACGTTGGCGAGGGTCTGGAGAGTCTGCTCCCGCAGGGTCGGGCCCGCGGGCGTGGGGGGCTCGCCCTCCACCGCGGGCAGGAAGCCGACCTGGCCCGCGACCTGGAGGATGTTCCCCTTCCTGACGCCGTGCGAGAACCTGGCCGGCGGGATGGTGTGGGTCTTGGGGGTGAGAGCTGTCTTCTCGGTCTTGTCTGTCATGAACTGCTTTCCTTCGCGGGGGTTCTGCCGGAGTACTCGCCGCTGATCGCGTCCGCCGTACGGCGCACCAGTGGGAGCAGTGTGAGGAGTTCGTCGGCGGTGACGACCACGTTCGGGGCGGATACGGACATGGCTGCGACCACGCGGCCGTCGGCGCCTCGGATGGGGGCTGCCACGCAGTTGATGGACTCTTCGTGGCCGCCCAGGTCCGTGGCCCAGCCCTGGTCTCTCACCTTCTCCAACTCCCTCAGGAACGCCGGGGCGTTGGGGGTCGAGCGGGATGTGTACATCGGGTAGTCGAGTTTGTCGGCGAACGTGTGGCGCTCGGGTTCCGGGAGGTCTGCGAGGAGCAGTTTCGCCACTGCGGCGACCGTGATGGCCACCGGTTTGCCGATGCGGGAGTACATGCGGACCGGGTAGCGGCTCTCGACCTTGTCGATGTAGAGGACCTCGCCCTCCTCGTGCACGGCGAGGTGGACGGTGTGGCCGCACTGCTCGTTGAGGCGTACGAGGTGGGGGTGGGCGATCTCCCGTACGTCCAGGTTCTCCACGGCCTCCTGGGCCAGGGCGAAGAGGCGGGCTCCCAGGCGGTAGCGCTGGTCGGACTGGCGGTAGACGAGGCCGTGTTCGTGGAGCGTGCGCAGGAGGCGCAGGGCGGTGGACTTGTGGACGCCCAGGCGGTCGGCGACCTGGCCCAGGTCGGCGGGGCCCTCGGCTAGGAGCGGCAGGATGGACAGCGCTCTGTCGACGGTCTGGCTCATGGGGTGGGTACCTCCTCCTGGGCCCGGTCTGCGGGGTGCGTCCAGCCGGGGCCGAGTCGAAGTGTGCCCCACGCGTCGTCGTCCAGGGCGGCGAGGCGGTCGGCGTGGTCGCGGTCGGGGGGTGCGCCCAGGTCTCCGGGGTCGGTGAGCGTCGCGGCGGCCATGAGGTGGCCGTGGCGGTGGCGGGTCCCCGGGGGGAGTCCGCGGAGTGTTGCCGACAGGAAGCCTGCCGCGAAGGCGTCGCCTGCTCCTACTGGGGCTACTACGTCCACCTGGAGGGCGGGGACGAAGGTGATCGTGTCGGTTGGGTGGCGCGCAGTGGTCTGGTCGCTCTGGCGTGGGGTGTGCGGCTTGCGCGCCGTGGTGCGTTCGCCCTCGTTCTGGAGCGGGGTCGGGTGCGCGCCGGGGGGTATCCGTCCTCGGTCTGGCGTGGAATCGGTCGCCTGAGAAGGGCTACGAGTTGACACGCCATCCGCTGCGGGCGGACACCCCCCGACACGCCCCCTTCCGTCCGTGGGCGGGTGCGGGTGCGTGGGGGGCACTGTCTCGAAGGCCGTGGCGCCTTGGCTGCCGGCCTTGACCACCAGTACGCGGGGTTCCGGGAGCGCGGCGCGGATCGCGGTGGGGCCGCCTGTGATGCCCCAGGCCTCCTCCGCCTCGTCCTCGCCCACGAAGACGAGGTCTGCTCCGCGGGCGAGTGCGAGGAGGGTGGCTCCTGCTTTGGACGGGGTCGGCCAGAGGCCTGCTCGGTAGTTGACGTCGAACGAGATCAGGGGGCGGTTGGGGGCGGGTGCCGTGAGGGCTGTCAGGAGGGAGAGGCAGTCGGGGGAGAGTGCCGCCGTGATGCCGGAGAGGTGGAGGATTCGGCCCGAGTGGATGGCCGCCATGTCGGCGGTGGCCTTGGACATGGCCGAGGCCGCGGAGCCTGTGCGGTAGTACGCCACCTCGTGGGCGTCGGTGGAACGGTCGCTCGCCGTGCGGAAGTAGATGCCTGTGGGGCGGGTGGGGTCGCGCTGTACGGCGGAGGTGTCGACGCCGTACGCCCCGATCGCCTCGGTCAGGTGGTCGCCGAAGCCGTCGGCGCCCACCCGGCCGACCCACTTCGCGGTGTGGCCGGCGGCGGCCAGTGCGCAGGCCACGTTGGACTCCGCGCCGCCGATCGCCCGGTCGAAGGACGGCACGTCCGCGAGGCGGCCCGGGAGGGAGGGGAGGAACGTGACCATGGACTCGCCGAGGGTGACGACATCCACGGCGGGCGCGGCGGCCGTGGGGGCGGGTCCGGTGGGGGTCACGATGGCTTGGGCTCCTTGGCCTTTGGGGGTCTCTGCGGCTTCGTTGACCCGGCGTTGGCCGAGATGTTAGACAGCAGTAAGCGCGACACGCAATGACTGTTGCAAGGAGTGCAACGGCGAATATCTGGGAGGCTTCATGGCCGCCGATTCCGGCACTGGTGCGGAGCGTCTTGCCGCGCTCGCGGACGAACGTGTCGACCACCGGTTCAAGGGGCTCCCGCCCGATGCCGACGGGCTCACGGTCGGCGAGCTGGCCGCTCAGCGCCGCAATCTGTTCAGTGGTGGGTTCACCACTCCGGTGCTCGCCCTGTCCGCCGAGCGGCTTGAGCACAATCTGCGGCTCATGGAGACGTACTCGGTCCGGCACGGGCTCGCCTTCGCCCCGCACGGCAAGACCTCCATGGCTCCCCAACTTTTTCAGCGGCAGATCGAGCGTGGGGCCTGGGGGATCACGCTGGCCGTGCCTCATCAGGTGCGGGTTGCGCGGGCGTTCGGGGTCCAGCGCGTTTTTCTGGCGAATGAAGTGGTGGATGCCGCTGCCCTGAAGTGGGTTTCCTCCCAGCTCGACGCCGATCCCGGGTTTCGTTTTGTTTGTTACGTCGACTCCGTGCGCGGGGTGGAGTTGATGGATTCCGCGTTGCGGGGTGGTCGTCGGCCCGTCGACGTCGTTGTTGAGCTGGCTGCCGGTGAGGGTGCTCGGACCGGGGTGCGGACGGAGGAAGAGTGCGTCGCCGTCGCGGATGCCGTCGCCGGTGTGGACACCTTGCGGCTGGTTGGTGTTGCGGGGTACGAGGGGGAGGTTCCGGACGCCGATTCGGAGCGGGTGCATGGCTGGCTGCGGCGGCTTGTCGCGTTGGCCGTCGACTTCGACAAGGACGGTCGCTTCGACGGGGTCGAAGAGATTGTGGTGAGTGCGGGGGGCAGCGCCTGGTTCGATGCCGTTGCCGATGTCTTTGCCGGGATTCCCGAACTGTCGCTGCCTGTGCTGAAGTTGCTGCGGTCCGGTGCCTATGTCTCGCACGATGACGGGCACTACCGGAAGATCACCCCGTTCAACCGGGTTCCCGAGGAGGGCGCCCTGCAGCCCGCGTTCCGGCTCTGGGCCCAGGTTGTTTCCCGTCCGTCGGCCGAGCAGGCCTTCGTCAACGCCGGCAAGCGGGATGCCGCCTATGACCTTGATCTGCCCGAGGTGCAGGTGCTGCGCTCGGATGAGGGGGAGCGGTCCGCCGACGGTGTCGCGGTCACCGGTCTGTCCGATCAGCACGCCTGGATTCGTACGGCCGAAGGGGTCGGGCTCCAGGTCGGTGACTGGGTGGGGATGGGGCTCTCGCATCCCTGTACGTCCTTCGACAAGTGGGAGCTGATTCCGGTGGTGGAGCAGGACGGCACGGTCGTCGACTACATCCGCACCTACTTCTAGGAGCCCGCCATGATGGACCTCGTAGTGCGTGACGTGGAGGTTGTCGACGGGAGCGGAGGCCCCTCCTACCGGGCCGACGTGGGCATCGAGGGCGGCAGGATCACGGCCGTCGTCCAGGAGGCCGCTGCTGCTGGGTGCCTGCGGCCTGTGGCCCGCCGCGTTCTGGACGCCGAGGGGCTCGTCCTCTCCCCCGGCTTCATCGACATGCACGCCCACAGCGATCTGGCCCTGCTCCGGGACCCCGACCACAGCGCGAAGGTCGCCCAGGGCGTGACGCTGGAGGTCATCGGGCAGGACGGGCTGTCGTACGCCCCCGTCGACGACCGGACCCTCGCCGAGGTGCGCAGGGCCATCACCGGGTGGAACGGCAACGGGGACGACATCGACTTCACCTGGCGGTCCGTGGGCGAGTATCTGGATCGGCTGGATCACGGTTTCGGTGGCGAGGGCATCGCCGTCAATGCCGCCTATCTCATTCCTCAGGGCTCTGTGCGGATGCTCGCTGTCGGCTGGGACGATCGCGAGGCGACGCCACGGGAACTGGACCGGATGCGGCAGTTGGTCGCCGAGGGGATGAGGGAGGGCGCGGTCGGGATGTCTTCGGGGCTCACGTATGCCCCGGGCATGTACGCCAAGGACGCCGAACTCACCGAGTTGTGCCGGGTGGTGGCTGAGTACGGGGGTTACTACTGCCCGCACCATCGGTCGTACGGAGCCGGCGCCCTGGATGCGTACAGAGAGATGGTGGAGCTCACGCGCGAGGCGGGCTGCTCCCTTCATCTGGCCCACGCCACCATGAACTTCGGTGTGAACAAGGGCAGAGGGCCCGAGTTGCTGGCGCTCGTCGATGACGCGCTGGCCGGTGGGGCCGACATCAGTCTGGACACCTATCCGTACACGCCCGGCTGCACGACTCTCGTGGCCATGCTGCCCAGTTGGGCGAGCGAGGGGGGTCCCGAGGCGATTCTCGCCCGGCTGCGGGAGGAGGGGACCGCGGAGAAGATCCGCCATCACATGGAAGTGGTGGGTGCGGACGGGTGCCACGGCGTTCCCATCGAGTGGGACACCATCGAGATTTCCGGGGTGGCTGATCCGGCGCTCGCGGAGTGTGTGGGCCGGACGGTTCAGGAGTCGGCCGACGCTCGTGGTGAGGCTCCCTGGGTCACCGCGCGGCGGCTGCTCCTCGACGACGGGCTCGGCTCGACGATCCTCCAGCACGTCGGGCACGAGGAGAACGTGCAGGCGATCATGCGGCACCGCGTCCACACCGGCGGCTCGGACGGCATCCTGCGCGGCGACAAGCCCCACCCGCGCGCGTACGGCACGTTCCCGCAGTATCTCGGCCGGTATGTGAGGGAGTTGGGCGTTCTCGGTCTTGAGGAGTGCGTCGCCCATCTGACGTCGCGGCCCGCGGCCCGGCTCCGGCTGCCCGACCGCGGGCTGGTCCGCGAGGGGTACCGGGCGGATCTGGTGCTGTTCGATCCGGCCACGGTGGCGGCGGGGTCGACCTTCGAGGACCCCCGCGTACTTCCGACGGGCATTCCGTACGTCCTGATCGACGGGCGTTTCGTCATGGAGGACGGGCACCGGACGGATGTGCTCGCGGGGCGGGCGGTGCGCGGAAGTGCTCCGTGACCGCCCGCCGCGGGATCACGGCTTGGGCAGGGTGCACCCGCTCGCGCTCAGGTCGAGCTTGTTGTCGATGCCGAAGCACGCCGGGATCTGGTAGGTCTCCTGGGCGTAGTTGATGCCCGCGCGGACGGTCACGTTGCCGCTCTCGTCGACCTCACAGGGGTTGTTGTCGGTGCAGCGACCGCCGTCCTCGTTGCCGGTGTTGTTGACGGCGACGACGTTGCCGGTGGCGTTGTCGACCACGGGCGAGCCCGAGGTGCCGCCGATGGTCTGGCAGGCCGAGGTGTAGCGGACCGAGTCCTTCCAGGTCCAGGCGCCTTCCTTGAGGCGGTACGCGAAGCCGTCGACGTTGCAGGCGTAAGTCCGCTTCCAGTAGCCCGAGACGACCGTGATGGCGGTCCCGACGACCGGGCGCGTGTCGTTCAGCGTCAACGGGCTGATGTTGTACGAGCTCTTGATCTGCGCGTACGTGGTGGTGAGCTGGTACAGCGAGACGTCCGTGTCGGTCATCGTCGCGTACGCGATCTTGCTGGCGCGCAGGGTGGCGACCCGGCTGCCCGCTGCGTTGAGCAGGCCGAAGGTGCGACTGGATGCCTGGTCGACGATGACCTCGCCGGCCGCGGGGAAGCCGGTCTCCAGACAGTGGCCGTTGGACATGACCATCGCCGGGTCGTTGTCCTCCGAGTCCGGGAAGCGGACGACGGAGCCCGAGCAGTTGCTGAGCGAGACGGTGCCGGCGAAGTTGACGGCCTGGACGGTCGGCGCGGTGATCCTGGACACGGCCGCCGTCGTGGACGTGACGGCGTCTCTGACCACCGAGGTGGCGGTGTCCGTGTCCACGACGCCCACTGACTGGGGGTCGGGCGCCGCGACCGCGGGTGCCGCGCCCGCCCCGGCTATCACCAGGGCGAAGAGCGCGGCGCCGAGAGGCTTTCTCATGTGGGGGTCCCCTCATTGTGACTCGGGCGGCCGGAGAATTTCCGGCCGCCCATACGTCTGTCATGCACATTGTGAAGTGAGAGGGGGGTGTGGGCAAGGAGCTGCTTCAGGCGCGGCGTTGGCGGATTCCCTCGCGTTCCCGGACTGCTCCTGCCCATCCCCCGGCACGGTGAACGTGAACGGGATCGCCCACGGGAGTCGTGCGGCGGCCTGGCCGGCTCGGGGGCGGCCCGGCCGGTGCCGAGCAGGTCGACCTGCCGAGTCCGGCGGCTGCTCGGGCCGGGCGGCGGTTACTTGGGCCGGGGGACGGTTACTTGGGCCCCTTGGTGCCACCCTGGCCGCGCCCCGGCTTGCCGTCGGAGTTGCCCGGGCCCCTCGGATTCGTGGTGGCGGTGGGTGCGGAGGGGGCCGAAGGGGTGGTGGGGGACCTGGCCGAGGGGTTCTCGGTCTCGTCACCCGTCGGGGCGAGGCTCGCCGAACTGCTCGGGTCCCCTGTGCGAGACGGCTCCCCGCCGTCGGACGACCGTGCGGCGGGGGCTCCGCCCGAGGTCTTGGCGTCCGTGGGCGACGCGGGATCCCCGGCCGTCGGGCTCGTGCGGTCCTCGTTGCCCCGCGCTCCGCCGTCCGACGGCCCGAAGGAGAAGCCTGCCATCACGGCGGCCAGGGACACCGCGCCCACCGCCCCGGCGGCGACCGCCACACGCCGTGACGTCAAGGCCCTGGGCTTCCGCCGGGAACGACGGCCGCCGGCCCGGTGGCCGTCGCCCGGACGGCCGCCGCCGACCCAGCGGGGATCTTCCGCTCCGGCTGCCACGGGTGGCAGCTCACGGGTCTCGTCGTACGCGTTCTGCCAGCCGTGGGCAGTCGCCGGGTCGGCGTACTCGTCGTACGCCGGGGTCTCCTCGACCTGCGGGTGATACACGATCGGCGGGACCACGGGCTCGTCGCCTTCCCGATGCGCACCATGGGTTTCCGGCGCGCCGGCCGCGTTGTTCGCGGCGTTCGCGCCGGACACCCCGTTTTCGTTCTCAGGTGGCCTCGACATGGCCGCGCATTGTAGGGACGGGAGAGGCCGACGGGACAGCTACCGGCGATAACCACTCAAACCACCCGTCTCACGTGGTGGAAAACACGCCGCGGGAAGCGTTACCCGGCCGTAAGCTCACGGACATGCAGGTGATCCAGTCGACCAAGCTCGCCAACGTCTGTTACGAGATCCGGGGCCCGGTGCTCGAGGAGGCGATGCGGCTGGAAGCGGCCGGGCATCGCATTCTCAAGCTGAACACGGGGAATCCGGCCGCGTTCGGGTTCGAGTGTCCGCCCGAGATCCTGGAGGACATCCTCCGCAACGTCTCGTCGGCACACGGGTACGGCGACGCGAAGGGCCTGCTCGCTGCGCGCCGGGCCGTCGTCATGCACAACCAGACCCTCGGCATCGAGACCGACGTCGAGCACGTCTTCATCGGCAACGGCGTCTCCGAGCTGATCGTGATGGCGATGCAGGGGCTGCTGGACGACGGCGACGAGGTGCTCGTACCGGCACCCGACTACCCCCTGTGGACCGCCGCCGTGTCGCTGTCCGGCGGTACGGCCGTGCACTACCGGTGCGACGAGCAGTCCGACTGGATGCCCGATCTGGCCGACGTGGAACGGAAGGTCACCGACCGCACCAAGGCGATCGTGATCATCAACCCGAACAACCCGACGGGCGCGGTCTACGACGAGGCGATGCTGCGCGGGCTGACCGACATCGCCCGCCGCCACAACCTGCTGGTCTGCTCGGACGAGATCTACGACAAGATCCTGTACGACGAGGCCACGCACACACCGACCGCCAAGGTCGCCCCCGACCTGCTGACGCTCACCTTCAACGGCATGTCGAAGGCGTACCGGGTGGCCGGGTACCGGGTCGGGTGGATGTCGATCTCGGGGCCGCGGGCGCACGCCGACTCGTACATCGAGGGGCTGACCATCCTCGCGAACATGCGGCTGTGCGCGAACATGCCGGGTCAGCACGGTGTGGTCGCCGCGCTGAGCGGGCGGCAGACGATCAACGAGCTCGTGCTTCCCGGCGGGCGGCTGCGGGAGCAGCGGGACGTGGCGCACGCGCTGCTGACGCAGATTCCGGGCGTGACGTGCGTGAAGCCGAAGGGCGCGCTCTATCTCTTCCCGCGCCTCGACCCGAAGGTCTTCAAGATCAAGGACGACCGGCAGATGGTGCTGGACCTGCTGCGCACCGAGAAGATCATGGTGGTGCAGGGGACGGGCTTCAACTGGCCGGAGCCCGATCACTTCCGGGTCGTCACCCTGCCCACGGCCCGGGACCTGACGGACGCCGTGACCCGGATCGGGAACTTCCTGGACGGATACGGCCAGCCCTGACACCCAATCAGTCACGCTCCGTGTTCATTCGGCCCCCTTTTCCGAATCGGCTCAACTTTAGACGAAATCCAAGCTAGGATGGTTTCCTGTCAGAGCACAGGAGGCCATCTCCCATGTACGAACCGATCCGCACCAAGTCGGTCCACACGATGGCCGGCACCGCCGACTTTCCCCATCGGTCGCGCGAAGAGGAGCTGGACATCCAGCTCGCCGGTCACCTCGCGGCACTGCTGGCCGTGACCGACGAGCTGCGCGGCATCGAACCGTCCGCCGAGCTCGACGTCGCCGCCGAACGGCTGACCGCGCAGGTCGCGCGTCTTCGCGGGGGCCGTCCGCCGGTCCGCGCGTCGGCGACCGGTGCCGGTACCACCGCCGGGTCCGCCCAGATCACGGCGTTCCATGGGCGGGCGCTCGCCCTCGCGGGCCGCGCCCTCGTCGTCGCGGCGTCCCGCGCCGGCACGGCCGCCGC
>NZ_JAPWHT010000237.1:0-16025 GCF_027270795.1 Streptomyces sp. ActVer | reverse complement strand
CCCGGCGAGGTGACCACGAGGTCGGTGCCCTCGGGAAGGGCCGTCGCGGCGCTCAACGGGCCGCGTCAGACGGTGCTGGCGGGCCCGCGGGAGGCACTGGCCGCCGTGGAGCGACGGCTGCGGGACCGCGGGATCCTGGTACGCGCGCTGCGGTCGGGGCACGCCTTCCACAGCCCTGTCATGGAAGGGGCCGCGCTGCGCTTCGGTGAGGCGCTGGCGGGTTTCGGGCCGCGTGCCCCCCGAGCCGCCGGCACGGTCGTGTCCTCCCGCACCGGGGTCGCGGTGACCGCGGAGCAGGCGCGGGATCCGCACTTCTGGGGCGGGCAGTTGGCCGCCCCGGTGCGGTACTGGCCGGCTCTGCGGGAACTGCTGGACACCTTGGGGAGGCGGCCGGGGCTGCTGCTGCTCGACGGCTCCGCGGACCGGAGCCTGAGCGCCCCCGCACGGCACCACCCCGCGGTGCGGGACGGCGCCAGCGAGGTGGTCCCCCTGCTGGCCGTCGGCCGGGACGCCGGTGGCCCGGCCGACGCGCGGGTGTTCGCCGAGGTGTTGCACCGGCTGGGGGAACAGCGGGATCACACAGGGGATCACACGGTGGTGAGCTGACCTTGGACGTACTGGATGAGGGCGGCGGGGGTGGTGAGCTCGTCGAGCTGTTCGTCGGGCACGCTGACCTTGAAGTCGTCCTGGATGCGGGTCACGATCTCGTACACGGTGAGCGAGTCGAAACCGAGGTCGGTGAACTCGGTGTGCAGCGTGGAATCCTTGATCTCCTCACTGGTGGCTCCGTCGAAGCAGGCGTTCACGACGCTCTGGAACTCGGTGATGGTGAATTCAGCCATGCGGCACACCCTGTGCGGTCGCACTCGACGGCTGCTGGAGACCGGCTCGACGGCAGGGGGACTCCGTCGGCTCCGCCGCCGCTCGATCCCGGCTCCAGTCGGCGACTACAGCATCGCCACCATGACGACTGACGAGACGATGACCACTGACGCTACGACGGAGAACGCTCCCAAGCTCCCCTCCCCCGAGCTGTACGTGGAGGTGACGCAGTTCTACGCCCGGCAGATGCACCGGATGGACGGGGACGACTTCGGCGGTTTCGCCGCCACGTTCGTCGCGGACGCGGAGTTCCGCCTCGCGGGCGGCACCGTACTCACCGGCCCCGAGGCGATCGAGGCGGGCGCGCGGGCGGCGGCGGGCAGGTTCGACGGCGCGCAGCCCCGGCACTGGTTCGACATGATGACGGTCGAGGAGGCAGACGACGGCACGGTGTCCACCAGCTACTACGCGACGGTGACGGTCACTTCCGCGCAGGGTGCCGTCCTGGTGGAGCCGACCTGCTTCGTCCGGGACATCCTGGTCCGGGTGTCCGGTGTGCTGCGCAGCCGGTCCCGGGTCATCGAGCGGGACGACCTCGTGGTGCGCGCCCGGACGCAGGGCTGAGCCCGTGTGGTCGGTCGTGCTCCCGGTCAAGTCGTTCAGCAGGGCCAAGAGCCGGCTCGCGGCGGGGCTGGGACCGTGGCGCCAGGAACTGGCCCACGCCTTCTTCCTGGACACACTGTGGGCGGTACGGAACACCGAAGGGGTCCGTACGGTCGTGGTGGTGACGGCCGACCCGCTGGCCGCCTCGCAGGCCCGCACCCTGGGCGCGCTGGTCTGTCCGGACGCACCCGATCCCGATCTGAACGACGCCGTACGCCTGGGGGCCGCCAAGTGCCGCTCGGTGGGCCCCGAGGGGCCGGTGGCGGCGCTCACCGCCGACCTGCCTGGCCTGCGCCCGCGCGAACTGGAGCACGTCCTGCGGGAGGCCCGTCACCACCAGCGGGCCTTCGTCGCCGACCACACCGGCGAGGGAACCACCGTCCTGACCGCGCTCACCACCTCCGGCCTCGCTCCCGCCTTCGGCCCCGACTCCGCGCACCGGCACGCCTCGCTCGGGGCGTTCCCCGTCGACATGCCGGGCGACTGCGGCATCCGGCTCGACGTTGACACCCCGGAGGACCTGGCGCGGGTGGCGCTGCGAGGGGTGGGCCCGTACACGGCGGCGCTGTTCCGCCTGCGAAAGGCGAGGTTTCCGGCGGCGGCCGACCCCGTTCAAGGATCTCAGGGCGTCCAGGACATTCAGGGTGCTTCGGCGACCGTTTCCTCGTAACGCTGGATGGCCCGTACGAAGGTCGCGCGCTCCTGCGGACTGAGGTCGTCGAAGACCTTGCGCCAGGCCGTGGCCCCACTGGCCAGCCAGGCGTCGACGGCCGCGCGGGTGGTGGGGTCCTCGGTGAGCGAGACGATGCTGCGCCTGCGGTCGTCGGGATCGGAGCGACGCTCCACGACCCCCTCGCGCTGCAGGTCGCTGACCATCAGACTGACCGTGGTCGGCGCGACCTCCAGCCGGGCGGCGAGGTCCTTGACGGACGTGGGCCCGTCGAAGATGAGGCAAGACAGCAGGGAGAGATGCCGGGGCGCCAGCCGCAACGAGCGCAACTGCTCGGGCACGGGGGTGCGCTTGGCGCGGGAGACCAACCGCGGCAGGGTGACCAGCATCGCCCGAACCGCCTCTTCGGTGGTGAGACGACTGCGCGCGTCCGGCTCCTCTGGCATCTCTTCGACCTCCAGATCCGCCACGGTACCGGACGGTGTTGCGGCGCCGTCGTACGAGGTGGCGCGGCGCCGTCTTAGGAGGTGGGGCCGGGCGGGGTCACCCCCAGGGCGGGAAGCAGGTACGTCTCCTCGTAGACGAAATGCTCCTCGATACCGGCCACGGTCCGCTCCAACTCCCCCCGCAACCAGTTCACATCCTGCCCGTCGTCGCTCTCCACGAGCTTGGTGAGCCGGTCGAGCCCGGCGGCCACCTGCCGATGCTCTTCCCTCAACCGCTCGATAACGGGGGCGATCTCGGGATATCGCTGCTCGAAGACGGGGAAGGCGCCGTCCTCCATGGTGTGGTGGTGGTGGAGCCCGAGGCAGTACTCCAGGCAGCGGACTCGTAACTGCTGCACGAGGGAGACACCGTCGCCGTTCCCACCCACGGCCGCCGCGAGCCCGCCCTCCTCATCGAGCGCGGCCCGCAACGCCGCGAGCTGCGCGCGCAGTTCCCGGTGCCCGACGAGCAACTGCCGCCCGGCGGCTTGGCTGTCGATGTGCTGAGGAACTGGCATGGAGGCCCTCCAGAAACAGTTTGTTTTCAAAGCAAACTCACCTTGAGATTACAGAGGCTCCCGGACTGCCGTCAATCACTCAACTGCCTGACCTGTCCGGCCCTAGCGAGTCACGAGCGGGCAGCGGCAGTCCGCCGGTGGCCGTCCCGCCCCGCCCCGTAATCCGATCGAGTGGCGTGCGCACTGGGCGCGTACAAACGGGGTTCGGTCTGGTCAGGTGAGTGCACCAGGGACGAGAAGGACCGCGAGGCCGACCGAGCCGCGGCTGTCCGTTTCCTGGTGACGAGCCGGTCATCCCTCCGTATGTCCTCCGCGGGTGCGGGACGGATCCCGCGGCTCACTTCGATCCGCCGTCCCGCACCGGGTCCGCCGGTCGTCCGGACGGACGGACCAACTGTCGTTCCCCGAAAGGCTCTTGAAATGCCCAGTCCTGCCCCCGTCCCGGGCCCTCCGCCACCGCCGCCCGCCGGCACACCGGGGGATAGAGGCAGACGAGTCGGGCTGTACGCCGGGGAGGCCGGTACCGGACACCACCCGCGGTTGCACCCACCGGACAGGTTCTCCCCGGCGGCCTGTGAACGCTTTCGTATCGCGCTCGTCGACACGGCCCGAAGCCTTCCGAACCGGCCGGCCATGCCTTCGTGCGGCCTCGCACGGGGCGGGTCGAACCGGCCGATGGCCGTCACCGACCGAAGCATGACCGGCAGGGCTCCTGGCGCACCGGTGAGTCCCGGTGATCGTTGCCGTGCCGTCCGCGCTCTCGCACGTCACCTGCAATTTCATCGTCAGTGCAACCAATCCAGGGTCTCGGCGGGAACGGATTACGCCCGGACATGTCCAGACCGTGGAGGCCCTCGGTGAAAGAAGTAGTGCAGATCAGTGGAAATCCCTCGGCGGGGCCTGACTTGCAGGAGTTGGTGAGCCGTGTGGCTCTGGGTGACGAGGACGCGTTCGCCGGCGTCTACGACGCCGTGGTCAGTCCAGTGATGGGTGTGGTGCGCGCCGTGCTGCGCGATCAGGCGCAGTCGGAGGAAGTGGCGCAGGAGGTTCTCGTGGAGGTGTGGCGGACCTCTCCCCGCTACCGGCCCGACGTCGGCACGGCCATCAACTGGATCCTCACCCTGGCGCACCGCAGGGCGGTGGACCGGGTGCGCTCGGTGGACGCCGCGGCCGCCCGGGACCACAAGGCCGCGCTGCTGGAGCAGCTGCCCGAGTACGACGAGGTGGCCGAGCACGTCGAGGCACGGCTGGAGCGCGAACAGGTACGGCGCTGTCTGCGCACGCTGACCGAGCTCCAGCACCAGGCCGTCACCCTGGCGTACTACCGGGGGCTGACCTACCGCGAGGTGGCGGAGGCGCTGGCGGTTCCGCTGGGGACCGTCAAGACCCGACTGCGCGACGGGCTCATCCGGCTGCGCGACTGCCTGGGGGTGACCGCGTGACGACCATCGATCTGCATCGGCTGACGGGCGCCTACGCACTGCACGCTCTGTCCGACGAGGAGAGCGCCGCGTTCGAGCGCCACCTGCCGGGCTGCGAAGCGTGCGCGCAGGAGACGGCCGAACTGAGCGCGACCGCGGCCCGCCTGGGACTCGCCGTCGCCACGGCGCCCCGCCCGGTGCTGCGCGAGCAGGTGCTGCGCCGGATCACCGCGGTCCGGCAGGAGACGCCCGGCCGGCCGGCCCAGGCCCTCCCCCTCCGGGCCCGTCTGCGGGCCGGGGTGCTGTCCAGGTGGGCGCTCGCCGCCTGCCTTGCGGCGGCCACGACGCTCGGGGGGACAGCCGTGTGGCAGCACCAGCGGGCCGAGGACGCCCGCGACCAGGCGCGCCGCACCGAGCGGGCGGCGGACGAGGTCGCCGCCGTACTGGCCGCGCCGGACGCCAGAACCCGGGCCGCCGGACTGGCCGACGGCGCGACCGGTACTGTCGTCGTCTCCCGCAGCCGGGACAAGGCCGTGTTCGTCGCCTCCGGGATGGCCCGTCCTCCCGGAGGGAAGGTCTACCAGCTCTGGTTCGACGAAGGCGGGACTATGCGGTCGGCCGGCCTGATGGACCCCGACCGCAGTGACCAGGCCGTCCTGATGCGGGGCACCGTCGACAAGGCGTCGGGCATGGGCATCACCGTCGAACCCGGCGGCGGCTCGAAGGAGCCCACATCCGCGCCGCTCGCCCTGATGACCTTCCCTGGCTGAACGGCCGACCGGCCGACCGGCCGACCGGCGACGTCGAGGCCCTATCGTCCACGGTCCCGTCCTGGGAGACGAGCCGTACCGGTTCGTGGGCCGGACCCACTGCGGTCCGGCCCACGGACCGGTGCCCGGCCCGGCCGACGGCGGGTGCCGTACAGCCCGCCGCACGGCCGTCCCGGCACGGCGTGTGCCGGGGCGGCTGCCGGAGGAGGCCGGGCTCGATTCGGTGATCCGGCGTCAGACGAGGCCCGTGACCGTCACGGTGACCCTGGGCGCCGGGTACGCGGGCACCAGGGAGTCCAGGCGGCACTCGACGGTGCGCCGGACGACACGGGCCACGTCCAGGGTCCTGGCCTGCCGAAGTGCGACGACGTGGATCTCGACGTGCCACGGGCCCTCGCCGTCCGGCCGGGTCATGCGCACTCCGGAAGGTGCCCCGCCGGTGCCTGGCGTGGGCCGTGCCGGCGCGGAGCGCAGCCGGTCGGCCAGACCCGGTCTGAGGAAGGCCACTCCCGACACGCCCTGAACAGCCGTGGCGACTTCCTCGACGAGCTTGGCGTGCGCGGTGATCTCGTGGTGCGCGGTCATGGCGTACGACCTTCCTGGCCGTCGTCGGCCGTGCCGGCGACGAGGTCGGTGACACGGATGTCCACGGACGCCAGGACCATGCCCAGTTCGCGGTCCGCGGCCTCCCGCACCCGGGCGCGTACCCGGTCGGTGAGTTCCGGCAGGGGGACACCGACCGGAGCGTGGATGTCCAGGCGGACCGCGACGGAATCGTCGGTGCCGTCGGCGCGGGCGTCGACAAGGCGGCAGGAACCCGTCCGGACGCCCGCGACCGTCTCGGCCGCCGCGCGCAGCGTGCGGGCCGCGACGGCCTCCATGATCCACAGATCCTCGGCGGGTTCGCCGAGGGGCAGGGGACGGCCCGGTCGTAGTTCGAGGCGTACGACGTCCATGATCCGCCGGGTCAGCGGCTCGGCGTCGTAGGCGGAGGTGTCCGCCGACTCCGCTCGCAGGCCGCGCACCACGGACTCCAGGTCGTCCAGTCCCCGCACTGCGTCCCGGCAGTGCGGGCAGGACCGCAGGTGCGCGTCGTCGGTCTGCTGTTCCCAGTCGTCCCAGGTCCGCGTCACCAGCCGTCCGCACGGCAGGAGTTCGTCGTCGTCAGCGTGGGTGAACGCGCTGTTCGACGGGTCGGTGCGGTCGGTCATCGCCAGGCCCCCAGTGCTTGTGTGAGACAACGACGTGCTCGGAAGACACGGGCGCGGACGGCCTCCTGGCTGATACCGACCGCGTCCGCGACGAACTCGTAGGACCGGCCGTCCAGTTCCCGCAGTACCCAGCAGGCCCGTTGTTCGGCCGAGAGCAGGTCGAGGGCTTCCCGCAGTTCGCGGACCGCGTCGCGGCCCTCGGTGATCCGGGCCGGGGAGGTGGTGTACTCGGCCGCGGGCACGTCACCGGCCGCCTCCAGCGGTGCCACGGGCTTGCGGGCCCGCAGCACGTTCAGACAGCGGTTGGTGACGATCCGGTACATCCAGGTGCCGAAGGAGGAGCGCCCCTGGAACTCCGGCAGCCGCCGCCAGGCGCTGAGGAAGGCGTCCTGTACGGCGTCCTCCGCCTCGGCGCCGGTCCCGAGCAGGCTCGTGGCGAGGCGGATCAGCGCCGCCGCGTGGCTCTGCACGAGCACGGCGAAGGCGTCCTCGTCCCCTTCCGCGGCACGGACGACCAGCAGGACGTCGTCCGGGGCCGTCGTGTCGGCCCGGGTGTCCGGTGGTTCGCTCTGTGTGCGGGCCCCCGCCACTGCGCGACTCCTCTCGTCCGGTGTTCTGAAGGTTGGACACCGTGGAACCGTCCCCGTTACGGAGAACTTCGGGAAACGGGCACCGTACGGAAGCGGGGCGGGGCCGGCACGGGCAGGAGGGCTCCGATGCGCGCCGGCACAATGCGTTGCCGCTCGACGGCCAGACGGCAAAGGCCCCCTTTGGGTACCTCTTTGATTCGCAATCCGTAGCCGAAGCGGGCGCGGATTGGTCGGAAAAGGAAATTCATCCGATCGTGGGAGCGACCAATCCGCGCGGCTTTCGGAACCGGATTCCCCCCGTGACCGAGAACGAGCAGGAACCACGGAGCGGATGTCGCCGCAGCAGCCCGACCCGGCCGCTGCTGGGCACGCTCAGTGGCGCGTTGGCGGGTTTCGCGGCACTCGCGGTCGCCGAGCTGGTGGCGGGCGGAGTGCGTCCGCAGGCCGGTCCGGTTGTCGCGGTCGGCGGCGCGGCGATCGACCGTACGCCCGCCGCGGTGAAGGACTGGGCGATCCGCAATTTCGGCAGCGACGACAAACTGGTTCTGCAGCTGGGAATTCTCGCGGTACTGGCGCTTTTCGCGCTGGCGCTGGGAATTGCCGCGCTGCGGTTCCGGCGCACCGGGGCGGCCGGCGTGCTGCTGTTCGGAGCCGTCGGCGCGGTCGCCGCGACCGGCAGGCCCGACTCGACCGGTGTCGCCGACGCGCTGCCGTCCGTGGCCGGCGCCGCCGCCGGAGCCGTACTGCTGTACGTCCTCGTGGGCCGTCTCGCACCCCCGAAACCCGCGCCCGGCGCACCGGCGTCCGACGAGGGATGGGACCGCCGGGGCTTCGTGATCGCGGCGAGCGCCGCGGCTGTCGCGTCCGCCGGCGCCGGGCTGCTCGGCCGCTCCCTGAGCGGTTCGAGCGGCCGGGACGCGGTCGCCTCCCGCAGGAACCTGGTGCTGCCCGCGCCCGGCTCCCCTGCCCGGGCCGTACCCAAGGGTGCCCAGCTGCGGCTCCCCGGGGTCAGTCCCTTCGTCACACCCAGCGGTGACTTCTACCGCGTCGACACCGCCCTGGTGGTGCCCAAGGTCGACGCGACCGCATGGCGGCTGCGCATCCACGGCGAGGGTGTCACCCGGCCGGTCACCCTCACCTTCGACGACCTGATGCGGCGCGAGCTGATCGAGCGCGACATCACGCTCACCTGCGTGTCGAACGAGGTCGGCGGCCCGTACGTCGGCAACGCCCGCTGGATCGGCGTATGCCTGGCGGACCTGCTGGCCGGGTGCGGGGTGAAGCCGCCCTCGGAAGGAGGCCCGGCGGACCAGCTGGTGGCCCGCTCGGTGGACGGCATGACGATCGGCAGCCCGGTCGAGGACCTGATGGACGGCCGCGACGCCCTCCTCGCCCTGGGCATGAACGGCGAACCGCTGCCCTTCGAACACGGCTTTCCTGTCCGCATGGTCGTGCCCGGCCTCTACGGCTACGTCTCCGCCTGCAAGTGGATCAAGGACATCGAGCTCACGACGTTCGACAGCTACGACCCGTACTGGGTCAAGCGCGACTGGGCCCGAAAAGCACCGATCAAGACCCAGTCCCGCATCGACACGCCCAAGCCGTTCGCCCGCCCGAAGGCCGGCACGGTCATGGTCGCCGGGGTCGCCTGGGCCCAGCATCGCGGCATCGACAAGGTCGAGATCCGCGTCGACGACGGCCCCTGGGCCGAGGCCCGGCTGGCGGCGGAGGACTCGCGCGACACCTGGCGCCAGTGGTCCTTCGCCTGGCGGGCCGCCAAGGGTGGTCACACCCTCACCGTGCGCGCCACCGACGGCGACGGCCGGGTGCAGACCGAGAAGCGCGCGCGGACCATCCCCGACGGCGCCAGTGGATGGCACTCCGTCGTCGTCACCGCCGAGTGACGCACCGAGCCACTTTTCCCACCCCCGTACGAGCGCGGCCGCAGCCGCGCCGACCAACAGGAGAAATATCATGAACACCCGTATCCGCCGTGCCGCCATGACCGTGGCCGCCGCCGCAGTGCTCCCGCTGACCCTGAGCGCCTGCTCGGACGACAGCGGCGACTCCGCCAAGTCGGACTCCTCCGCCAAGGCGTCGGCCCCGGCGGCCGACGACGGCATGGGCAGCTCCGGCGATGCCTCCACGGCCGACCAGCCCTTCGGTACGGCCTGTTCCGCGGTCCCGAAGGACGGCGCCGGCTCCTTCGACGGCATGGCACAGGACCCGGTGGCCACCGCCGCGTCCAACAACCCCGCCCTGTCCACGCTGGTCACGGCGGTGAAGAAGGCCGGGCTCGTCGACACCCTCAACAACGCCCAGAACATCACCGTGTTCGCGCCGACCAACGACGCCTTCGCGAAGATCCCCGAGGCGACCCTGGACAAGGTCCTCAACGACAAGGCCCAGCTGACGAAGATCCTCACCTACCACGTGGTGGGCCAGAAGCTGGCCCCGAAGGACCTGGAGAACGGCTCCTTCGACACGCTGGAGAAGTCGAAGCTCACCACCTCCGGCTCGGGCGAGTCGTACACCGTCAACGACTCCGCCAAGGTGGTCTGCGGCAACGTCAAGACCGCCAACGCCAACGTCTACATCATCGACACCGTCCTCATGCCCACCAGCTGACGGACCGTCGACCTCGGGGCGCCACTTCGGTGGCGCCCCGAGGTCTTTCCGGGTACCCGCGTCACAGACGCGGCCGGGCCGGGTCTGAAGGAGTGAGAGCACATCAGCAACGAGGCAGGACAAGTCGGAAAGGGACGTGCCATGACCACGCAGACCGCACCAGCCGCCAAGGAACTGTCCACCCCGCAGACCGGCAGGTCGCCACAGACCCAGGCCACGACCGCCGTGTCCGGCGGCACGGCGGGAGCCGACCAGCCGGCCGCGAACCGAGGCCGGACGTCGATCGCCGACGTCGTCGTCGTGAAGGTGGCGGGCATCGCCGCCCGGGAGATCCCCGGCGTGTACGACATGGGCGGCGGCCTCTCGCGCACCATCGGCGCGGTACGCGACCGCGTGCCCGGCGGCCGGCCCAACGTGGGGCGGGGAGTGAAGGTCGAGGTGGGCGAGCGGCAGACGGCCATCGACCTCGACCTGGTCGTCGAGTACGGGGTGTCCGTCATGGACGCCGCCCAGGACGTACGGGAGAACGTCATCTCCGCCGTGGAACGCATCACCGGTCTTGAGGTCGTCGAGGTGAACGTCACGGTCAACGACGTCCACCTGCCCGACGAGGACGAGCCCGGAGCCACGGCCGAAGCCCGCGTGGAGTAAAGCACCCGGTCACGGGCACCGGGAGGAGTGGACCGGGTGAGAGGTGGATGGGCATGAGTACACCGTTCATGGGGATGGTCGCGGGCATGGCCCTGGCGTTCGCCGGGTTCTTCGGCGGGTTCGGCGCGTTCCTGCTCGTGGCCGCTCTCGGCGGCCTGGGCTGGGTGGTGGGCCGGTGGGCCGACGGCGGCGGCAGTGTCCAGGACGTACGGGACGCGTTCGAGCGGAGCCGTCGATGACCGCCGCCGCGCAGCGGGGCACCACCACCGTCTCGGAGCGGGCGGTGCGCCGGATCGCCGAGCGGGCCACCACCGAGGCACTGCCCGGGCCGGGCGGTGCCCGCACGGCCCGGGCCGCGACGTCCGTGCGCGGCAGGAGGGCGGAGGTGTCCCTCGGGGTGACGCTGCCTTATCCGGCTCCACTGGCCGACACCGTGCGGGAGGTTCAGCGGCATGTGGTGGAGCGCACCCGGGAGCTGACGGGGCTGGAGGTATCGGCCGCGCGCATCAGCGTCATCGCGCTTGCCGCGCCGACGTCTGCCCAGCCCCTGGTGTCCCCGGCCGAGGACGCCGTCCCGAAGAGCGCTCCCTGGCGCTGGTGGTCCCAGCGCCGCGTCCCGGTCGCCGTCCTCACCTCGGTGGCCGCCCTGGGCTGCGGTGCGCTCGCCCTCGACGTGGTTCAGGTGCACACCGCGCACCTGCCGGCCGCGGCCTGGCGCACCTCCGCCGTGCACTGGCTGGCCGGGCACGGGCCCGGCGACCCGGCCGTCCTCGTCGCGGGCGGGCTGACGGCCCTGGTCGGCATCTGGATGGTCGTCCTCGCCCTCACCCCCGGCCGCCGTCACCGGTCCACCGTCCGCACCTCGGCGTATCACGTCGACGCGGCAGTGGACCGTTCGGCGGTTCAGTCCCTGGTCCGCGACGCGGTGGGAGACGTGGAGGGCATCGGAGCGGTACGAGTTCGGGTACGACGCCGACGAGTCACCGTGCGGGCCGGGCTCGCCTTCGGCGACCGGGCAGGCGCCCACGCCGCCGCCACGGCCGCCGCCCGAGCCGCCGTGACCACCTGCCATCTGCGCCGCGACCCCCGGTTGCGGGTGGTCGTCGCTCCGGAACCGGTCTGGCAGCCGCCCGCCCCGACGGCGGACGCGAGCGGGGCGACACCGGGAGACGGTGGCGGCCGATCCACACCCGCCTCAGCCCTCGCGTCCGCCCCGGGAGGTGACCGGTGATGGCCCGCACCCGTACCGCCGTCAACCGGACCGTCCTCGGCGCCGTAGGACTCTCGCTCTTCCTGACGGGCTCATGGCTCACCGCCGCGGACCCCGCCTTCGCGGACCGGCTGCCGGCGTGGTGGCCCACCGCCGGTACGGGCACCGTCCTTCTGGACGGGGACCGGCTCGCGCAGTTGCGCGGCGAGGGCTGGTGGACGCCCACCGTCGTGGCCGCGTCGACCGGCCTGGCCGTGCTGTTCGCGCTCTGGTCCCTCGGGCAGTCGCGTTCAGGCCGGGCCCGGCGACTCGCCCTGCCCTCCCCCGGCTGCACAGTGCGCCCTCAGGCCCTGGCCGAGGCGCTGGCCGCACGCGTGGCGGCCCTCCCCGGCATCGCCCGCAGCCGCGCCCGGGTACTTCCCCGTCGCCGACAGCGGCTGGAGGTGCGTCTGCGCGTCTGGCTGGAACCGGACACACCCCCGGACGCCGTCCTGCCCGCTCTCCGTACGGCGACGGCAGAGGCCGACAGGGCGGCGACGCCGTACACGGCCCGTACACGGGTCCGCCTGAGTGCCGCCCCGCACCGAACACGCCATGTCCGCTGAGCCGTACACCGACGTGCCCGGCGGGGTCCGCCCGGCACATCGGCCCGGGCGGCCGCAGTGGCCACGGCTGCCGGCCACCTGGTGGCCCGCACTGCGGCGCACACCGGCGTCCCTGTGGAACGACGACATCACGGACTACGCGGCGGCACTGACGTACTACGCGATCCTGGCCGTGCTCCCCGCGATGCTGGCCACCGTCCTGGCGTTCGGCATGATCAGCCCGGACACGGCCGAGGAGTTCGTCACCCACGTCACCGCGTACGCCCCGGCCCAGTCCGGTGCCGAGCTGCACGCCGTCCTGACCCGCGCGCTGGGCACGGACGGGACGGTCTGGCCCCTGCTGGTGGCGGGGGCGGCCAGCGCTCTGTGGTCGGCCTCCAGTTACCTCGCCGTCTTCCGCCGCGCCCTGCACCGCATGCACCGTGTCGAGGACCGGCGTTCGCCCTGGCGCAAGGCGCCCCGCATCGTGCTGACCGCGCTCGCGCTGCTCGGCCTGCTCCTCGTCGGCTCGCTCACCCTGCTGCTGACCGGCCCGCTCGCGGAGGCCGTCGGCCGGATCCTCGGCGTGGACACCACCGCCGCCTGGGCGTGGAGCCTGCTGCGCTGGCCGGTGCTGCTGTGTCTGGTCGCCCTGCTGGTCGTGGTCGTCTTCCACACCGGTCCGGCCGGGGCACGCCGGCGCGGGCACAGCCTGCCCGGCGGCGCACTGGCCGCCGCGCTGTGGCTGACCGTCTCCGCGGGATTCTCGTCGTACGCCTCGACTCTCGGCGCCTACAGCCGGCTGTACGGCTCGCTTTCCGGCATCGTCGTCTTCCTGATCTGGCTGTGGCTGTCGAACCTCGCGCTGCTGAGCGGTGCGCAGTTCGCCGCGGAACTCGCCAAGGGTGCGGACGTCCGCGCCTGCGAGACCGGTCAGAGCACGGGGAAGGTCCCTGTCCCGTAGCACGCCTCGGGCAGCGGGTCGAGTGCGCCGGACGGGTCGAGCAGGTGGGCGACGACGGCGCCGGTGGTGTCATGCCAGAAGCGGTGGCGGCGCAGCATCGCGTGGTCGCCGTCGGCGATGACCGCCATCCCCGCCAGCGCCGCCTTGTCCCGTGCCCGGCGCACGCCGGCGGCCGACTCGGTGGGCGAGGTCACGCGGTCCCGTTCGCCGTGCAGGACGACGACGTGCCGGTCCGCCGTCTGCTCCACCGGCTCGCCCGGCGGCCACCACGGCGCGAGGGCGACCACACCGTGCACCAGCGGGTGACCGGCGGCGTGCAGGGCCGCCCGGCCGCCCATGGAGTGGCCGAGCAGTACGGTCGGCACGGGGCCGGCGAGTTCGGCGAGGCCGTCCAGCGCGCGCAGGGTGTCCCGTGCCGGGTCGGCCCGTTCGCCGTTCCAGCCGCGGAGGCGGTAGCGGACCTGGGCGACCAGGACGTCCTGGTGCGGCAGTGCGGTGGTCACCGCGCGCACGACAGGGTCCATGCGCAACGCGGCGAGCTGCCAGGGCCGCGCGGGGCGTTCGCTCGTCGCCTGGCCGCCGTGCAGCACCAGGACGGCCGCCCTCGGGCGCGACGGATGCCGTCGCACCGTCAACGGAACGTGTCCGGTGTGGTCCTGTGGCTCGATGAGGCGCTCCTCATGTCTCCGTGCACACCCCCGCGCGGATGGTGCTGTGGTCCTCGGGCAGCCGTATCCTCCCCGGTCCGGTCCGTCACGCCTGCCCCGGCCCCCTCGGTCGAGGCGGGCGGGGGAAGAAACCGCTGGTGCGGGCCCGGTACTCGGCATACCCGGGCCGGTCGGCCATGTGCCGTTCCAGCAGCCGCTTCCCGCTGCCCCGGGTCAGCAGCAGGCTCATCACCACGGGGGACGCGACGGACACGGCGGCGGCGCCCAGGGAATCGCAGGCAAGCAGGAACAGGCCCCACCACACGCAGAAGTCCCCGAAGTAGTTGGGGTGCCGGGTCCAGGCCCACAGCCCCCGGTCCATGATCCGGCCCCGGTTGGCGGGATCGGCCCGGAACCGGGCCAGTTGGGCGTCCCCGACCGCCTCGAAGCCGATCCCGACCGCCCACAGCGCCGTACCGGCCCAGGCGAGGGCGGACGGTGGGCCGGGCACGTACTGCGCGGCCTGCACGGGCAGGGACACCAGCCAGACCAGCGCGCCCTGGAGGAGGTAGACGATGCGCAGCGCGTACGCGTTCCGGCTGCCGGGGGCCTTGGCCAGCATCGCCTCGTAGCGCGGGTCCTCGCCGTGGCCCCGGCCCCGGCGGCCGATGTGTACCGCCAGGCGCAGACCCCAGACCGCCGTCAGCGAGGTCACCAGCAACCGTCGTACGAGATCGCCCTCACCGGTGGAGAGGGCGAAGGTCACGCCGGCCACCGCCGTGAAGCCGATCCCCCAGGCGACGTCCACGATCCGGTGCACGCCCGCGCGCACCGCGACGGCGAACGTGGCGAGCATGACCGTGAACGCCGCGGCGGCGGCCCAGACGAGGTTGGGCACGAACGCGCTCCACGGGAAGCCGTTCACGGTCGGCCCACTCCCCCGGCAGGGTTCTGCTTGGTGAAGAGGTACTGCTGTACGTCGAGGTAGCCGGCCCGGAACCCGGCCTCGGAGTAGGCGAGATAGAAGGTCCACAGCCTGCGGAAGACGTCGTCGAAGCCGAGCGCCTCGACCTCGTCGGCCCGTTCGGTGAACCGCTCGCGCCACAGGCGCAGGGTCTCGGCGTAATGGGCGCCGAAGGCGTCGCGGCGGGCCAGGCGCAGCCCGGTGCCGGCTCGGGCGGTCTCCTCGATCGCCTCGGTGGACGGGATGAGGCCGCCGGGGAAGACGTACTTGTGGATCCAGGTGAAGGTGTCGCGGGAGGCGAGCATCCGGTCGTGCGGCATGGTGATGGCCTGGAGTGCCATCCGGCCGCCCGGGTCCAGCCGCTCGTCCAGGGCGCGGAAGTACACCGGCCAGAACTCCGCGCCGACCGCCTCGATCATCTCCACACTGACCACGGCGTCGTATTTCCCGCGGGCCTCGCGGTAGTCGCAGAGCTCGACGGAGACCCGCTCGTCGAGGCCGGCCGCGCGCACCCGCTGGCGTGCCAGGTCCCGCTGTTCCCGGGAGAGGGTGAGCGAGGTGACGCGGGCGCCCCTCGCGGCGGCCCGCAGGGCGAGTTCGCCCCATCCGGTGCCGATCTCCAACAGCCGGGTGCCCTCGCCCACGTCGGCGAGGTCGAGCAGCCGGTCGATCTTGCGGTGCTGGGCCGCGGCGAGCCGGTCCCGGCTCGCGGGGAAGCCCCGGAAGACGGCGGAGGAGTAGGTGAGGGTGTCGTCGAGGAAGAGGGCGAACAGGTCGTTGGACAGGTCGTAGTGGCGGCTGATGTTGGCGCGGGAGCCGTCGGGGGTGTTGCGCTCGTCGTGCGGGTGGCGCGGTGCCCACAGGCGGCGCAGCCGTTGCAGCGGGGCCGGGATCAGGTCGGCGGCGTGCCCGGCGAGCACGGTGAGGGCGGCCACCAGGTCGGGAGCGTCCCACTCGCCGGCCATGTAGGACTCGCCGAACCCGACCAGGCCGTGGGTACCGATGCGGGCGTGGAAGGCGGTCGGGTCGCGGACGTCGATCAGCGGCCCGCCCAGCCCGATGTCCTCGGAACCGGCGAACCGGGCCCGCAGGGGCAGCCCGTCGAGGGCCCGCCGGACGAGGGCGGCGGTCACGGCGGTACGGAGCCGTGAGGCGGCCGGTACGGCGGAGACGTCGGGCCAGCCTGCGGCGTCGACGGTTGCGGTGGCGGTGGCAGTGGCGGTGGCG
>NZ_JAPWHT010000236.1:0-16029 GCF_027270795.1 Streptomyces sp. ActVer | reverse complement strand
GGTGAGCGGCGCACCCGCGAGGAGCGCGCCGGTGAACAGGGCCAGCGCCTTGCGCAGTTGGAGTCTCGGGCGTCGTCTGTGGCTCTCGGTTCTGGCGGTGCCTATGTGGTCGTTCCCGTGCACGGAATGCCTCCAGAGTGGGGCTGGTTGTACATGCGGGTGCGATATGCCGGGGTGCGCCGTCACCCCGGAGCGGAACACTGTGAGGGGATGGGTCAGTCGTTGCCGCCGAACGCCGCGTCGAAGGACGCCGTCGGAGGTTCGAAGTCGTACGCCTTCAGCCGGGTGAGTGCCTCGGGTGCGCCCTGGAGGCGGTCCATGCCCGCGTCCTCCCACTCGACCGAGATGGGGCCCTTGTAGTCGATGGAGCGCAGCATCCGGAAGACGTCCTCCCAGGGGACGTCGCCGTGGCCCGCGGACACGAAGTCCCAGCCGCGGCGCGGGTCGCCCCACGGCAGGTGGGAGCCGAGCCGTCCGTTGCGGCCGTCGAGGCGCTTGCGGGCCTCCTTGCAGTCCACGTGGTAGATCCGGTCGCGGAAGTCCCACAGGAAGCCGACCGGGTCGAGGTCCTGCCAGACGAAGTGCGAGGGGTCGAAGTTCAGACCGAAGGCCGGCCGGTGGCCAACGGCCTCCAGGGCGCGCTGAGTTGTCCAGTAGTCGTACGCGATCTCGCTCGGGTGGACCTCGTGCGCGAACCGCACGCCCTCGGTGTCGAAGACGTCGAGGATGGGGTTCCAGCGCATGGCGAAGTCGTCGTAGCCGCGCTCGATCATCGACTCGGGGGCGGGCGGGAACATGGCGACCAGGTGCCAGATCGCGGAGCCGGTGAAGCCGATGACGGTGTCGACGCCGAAGGCCGCCGCGGCGCGCGCGGTGTCGGCGATCTCGGCCGCCGCCCGCTGCCGTACGCCCTCCGCCTCGCCGTCTCCCCAGATACGGGAGGGCAGGATCGCCTGATGGCGTTCGTCGATGATGGCGTCGCAGACGGCCTGGCCGACCAGGTGGTTGGAGATGGCCCAGCACTTGAGGCCGTACTTGCCGAGCAGTTCCCTGCGCGAGTCGAGGTAGGCGGAGTCCGCGAGGGCCTTGCCGACCTCGAAGTGGTCGCCCCAGCAGGCGAGTTCGAGACCCTCGTAGCCGAAGTCGCGGGCGAGCCGGCAGACCTCTTCGAGCGGCAGGTCGGCCCACTGGCCGGTGAACAGCGTGAAGTTGCGCGGCATGGACTGGCCTTCCTCAGCTCGCGATGGGGGTGTAGACGGAGTTCTTCTCGGCGCTCTCCTCGACCGCCGCGAGCACGCGCTGCACCTGCAGCCCGTCCGCGAAGGAGGGCAGCGGCTGCGCGCCGTGCGCGATCGCGCGCACGAGGTCACGGGCCTGGTGGACGAAGGTGTGCTCGTAGCCGAGGCCGTGGCCCGGCGGCCACCAGGCCTCCAGGTAGGGGTGGTCGGGTTCGGTGACGAGGATGCGGCGGAAGCCGGCGTGGGTGCCGGGTTCCGTGCCGTCGTGGTACGAGAGTTCGTTGAGGCGCTCCAGGTCGAAGGCCAACGAGCCGTTCTCGCCGTTGAGTTCGATGCGCAGGGAGTTCTTGCGGCCGGTGGCGAACCGGGTGGCCTCGAAGGACCCGAGGGCGCCCGAGGCGAACCGTCCGGTGAACAGCGCGGCGTCGTCGACCGTGACGGCGCCGCGGTCGCTGCCCCCGGCCGCCGAGAGGCCACTGGAGGTTCCGGACAGCAGCGGCCGCTCCCGTACGAAGGTCTCGGTGAGCGCGGACACTCCCACGACCGGCTCCCCCGCCAGGTACTGGGCGAGGTCGACGATGTGCGCGCCGAGGTCGCCGAGCGCTCCCGAGCCCGCCGTCTCCTTGCGCAGCCGCCAGGTGAGCGGGAACTCCCGGTCCACCAGCCAGTCCTGAAGGTAGGTCACCCGGACGTGCCGCAGGGTGCCGAGGCGCCCCTCGGAGACCATCTGCCGGGCGAGCGAAGTGGCGGGCACCCGGCGGTAGTTGAAGCCGACCATCGCCACCTGGCCGCGCTCGGCGGCGGCCTGGGCGGCCTCGGCCATCGCCTCGGCCTCCTCGACCGTGTTGGCGAGGGGCTTCTCGCACAGCACGTGCTTGCCCGCGGCGAGCGCCGCGACGGCGATCTCGGCGTGGCTGTCACCGGGGGTGCAGATGTCGACCACGTCGACGTCCTCGCGGGAGATCAGCGCCCGCCAGTCGGTCTCGGCGGCCGCCCAGCCGAGCCGGTCGGCCGCCGCTCGTACGGCTCCCGCGTCACGGCCGCAGACGGCGGCGAGGACCGGTCGGCGTGGCAGGTCGAAGACACGGCCCACGGTGCGCCAGCCCTGTGAGTGGGCGGCGCCCATGAACGCGTATCCGACCATGCCCACGCCCAGGGGCGGCCTTCCGGCCGCTGCCCCGGCCTGTGCCTCGTCGGGCTGCTGCGGCTGTCCCATGCGGAGGTCCTCCTCTTCGTCGTGGCGCGGTGGGGGGTGTTGTGCGACAGCGCTCCGCTTGGGCGCGGTGTGATGACTGCGGGTCCGTTGTGGCTGGTCGCGCAGTTCCCCGCGCCCCTTACGGGGCGCCCCTACAGGGGCGCGGCCTACTTGAAGCCGGTGGGCAGGTACTGCTTCACGTTCGCCTTGTCGACGACCGCCGAGTAGAGCGTCAGGGACGCCGGGATCTCGAACTCGGCGAGGCCTCCGACGCCCTTGCCCTGGCCGAGGGCGCGGGCGAGGTCGATCGCGGACGCGGCCATGGTGGGCGGGTAGAGGACGGTGGCCTTGAGGACGCTGTTGTCCGACTCGATGGCCTGCATGGCGGACAGGGCGCCCGCGCCGCCGACCATCAGGAAGTCGTCGCGTCCGGCCTGCTCGATGGCGCGCAGGGCGCCGACTCCCTGGTCGTCGTCGTGGTTCCACAGGGCGTCGAAGTTCGACTGGGCCTGCAGGAGTTGGGACATCTTGGCCTGTCCCGACTCGACGGTGAACTCGGCGGCCTGACGGGCGACCTTCTTGATGTTCGGGTAGTTCTTGAGGGCCGCGTCGAAGCCCTGCGTGCGCTGCTTCGTCAGCTCCAGGTTGTCGAGTCCCGCGAGCTCGATGACCCGCGCGCCCTTCTTGTCCTTGAGCTTCTCGCCGATGTAGTGGCCGGCGTTGAGGCCCATGCCGTAGTTGTCGCCGCCTATCCAGCAGCGGTACGCCTGCGGGGAGTTGAAGATCCGGTCGAGGTTGACGACGGGAATGCCCGCGCGCATCGCCTGGAGGCCGACCTGGGTGAGCGCCTTGCCGTCGGCGGGCAGCACCACCAGGACGTCGACCTTCTTGTTGATCAGCGTCTCGATCTGGCCGATCTGCTGGGCGGTGTCGTTGGAGCCCTCCGTGATCTCCAGCGTCACGTCCTTGTACTTCTTGGCGCGGCTCTTGGCGTTGTCGTTGATCGCGTTGAGCCAGCCGTGGTCGGCCTGCGGGCCGGCGAAGCCGATGGTGACCTGCTTGCCGGGCTTGTCGTCGGCGGCGGGCTGGTCGTTGGAGGCCGGCTCGTCGCCGGATTCATTGCTGGTGCAACCGGCGAGGAGGACACCGGCCGAGACGGCGGCGGTGCCGAAGAGCAGTCCTCTGCGGCTCGTGATCTCTGGCATGGCGGTGAACCCTTTCCTCAGGTCGTGCTGGCGGTACGGCGCTGGACGAGCACGGCGGCGACGATGATCGCGCCCTTGGCGATCTGCTGGACGTCGCTCTGCAGGTTGTTCAGGGCGAAAATGTTGGTGATCGTGGTGAAGATCAGGACTCCGAGCACCGAGCCGACGATGGTGCCGCGTCCGCCGGTGAGCAGGGTGCCGCCGATGATCGCGGCGGCGATGGCGTCGAGTTCGTAGAGGTTGCCGTTGGTGTTCTGGCCCGAGCCGGACAGGATGATCAGCAGGAAGGCCGCGATTCCGCAGCACAGTCCGGACAGCAGGTAGAGGTAGAGGCGCTGGCGGCGTACGTCGATGCCGGCGAGCCGGGCCGCCTCCGCGTTGCCGCCGACGGCGACCGTGCGGCGGCCGAAGGTGGTGCGGTTGAGCACGAGCCAGCCGATGATCGTCACGACCGCGAACACCATGACGAGCGGCGGGACGCCGAGGACGTAGGAGTCGCGCTCACCGAGGTCGAGGATGCCGTCGACGGTGACGACCTGGGTGTTGCCGTCGGTTATCTGGAGAGCGAGGCCGCGGGCCGAGGCGAGCATGGCCAGTGTCGCGATGAAGGGCACCATGGTGCCGTACGCGATCAGCACGCCGTTGACGAGGCCGCAGCCGACGCCGACGATCACCGCCGTGAAGAAGATGCCGGCGAAGCCGTAGTCCTGGGTGGCGACGGTCGTCGCCCACACCGAGGCGAGTGCGACGATCGCGCCGACGGACAGGTCGATGCCGCCGGAGATGATGACGAAGGTCATGCCGACCGTGACGACACCGATCACCGAGGCCTGGGTGAGGACGAGTTGGAGGTTGCGGGTGTCGAGGAACTCGTCGGGCTTGGTGATGCCTCCGATGAGAATCAGGGCTGCGAGCACACCGAGCAGCGAGAGCGTGCGGACGTCGGCACGGGCCACGACCGCCCGCCACGGACTGGGTTCCACCTGTGGTGACAGCTTCGGGATTTCGTCCCGGGGCGGGGACACGGGCTGCGTCATGACGCCGGGCTTCCTTCCATGACGAGGTCGAGTACGCGGTGTTCGTCGAGCTCCTGGGCCGGCGCCGTGTGCACGACCCGGCCTTCTCGGAGCACCAGGACGCGGTCGGCGAGGCCGAGGACCTCGGGTACTTCGCTGGAGACCATGAGCACGGCCAGGCCTTCGTCGGCGAGGCGGCGGATGACGGCGTACAGCTCGGCGCGGGCGCCGACGTCGACGCCGCGGGTCGGTTCGTCGAGCAGCAGCACCCGGCAGCCGCGCAGCAGCCAGCGGGCGAGGACCGCCTTCTGCTGGTTGCCGCCGGAGAGGGTGCGCACGGGGGCGGACGGGTTGTCGGGGCGCAGTGACAGCTCGCGGGTCGCCTTCTGCGCCGCGTTCCGCTCGGCGCTCCGGTCGAGCCAACCCCCGTACGAGAAGCGGGACATGGAGGACACGGAGACATTCCGGGTGACGGACTCCAGCATCAGCAGGGCCTGTGCCTTGCGTTCCTCGGGGGCGAGGCCGAGTCCGGCGCGGACGGCGGCGCGGACACTGCCGGGCTTCAACCGCTTGCCGTCGACGAGGACTTGGCCGGCGCTCGGCCTGCGGGCGCCGTAGATGGTCTCCAGGATCTCGGAGCGGCCGGAGCCGACGAGTCCCGCGAGGCCGACGATCTCGCCGGGGCGCAGGGTGAGGTCGAGCGAGGCGAACTCACCGTCCCGGGCGAGGCCTTGGACCTCCAGCACCGGCTCGGGCAGCGCCTGGTGCGTGGGGCGTTCGGGGAAGACGTACTCGACGTTGCGCCCGGTCATCAGCGCGACGACCTCGCGGGTCGGCGTCGACTTCGCGGGCAGTCCGCCCGCCACCGCCCGGCCGTCCTTCAGGACCGTGACCCGGTCGCCGATGCGGCGGATCTCCTCCAGCCGGTGCGAGATGTAGACGACGGCGACGCCCTCCGCGGTCAGGTCGCCGACGATACGGAAGAGGTTGTCGACCTCGTCGGGGTCCAGGGCCGCGGACGGTTCGTCCATGACGATGAGGCGTACATCGTGGGAGAGCGCCCGCGCCATGGAGACGATCTGCTGCTGGGCCGCGGACAACTCACCGACGAGCCGCGCGGGATCGATCTCCGAATGTCCGAGTCGCTTGAGGAGAGCGCCGGTCGAGGCCTTGGCGTCCTTGCCGCGTACGACGAAACCGGCGGTCGTCGGCTCATGGCCGAGGTAGACGTTCTCGGCCACCGACAGGTGCTCCACCAGGTCGAGTTCCTGGTAGATGGTGGCGATGCCGAGGCGCATGGCGGCGATGGGCGAGCGCAGGGTGACCTGTTCGCCGCGCCAGGTGATCGTGCCGTCGTCCGGCTGGTGGGCGCCGGCCAGGACCTTGATGAGCGTGGACTTCCCCGCGCCGTTCTGGCCGAGCAGGCAGTGCACTTCGCCGGTCTGGACGTCGAGGTCGACGCCGTCGAGGGCCCGGACACCGGGGAACGACTTGGTGATGCCGGACATGGTGAGCAGGGGTGGTTCTGGAGCCATGACGGTTCCCCTCGGCGTGCGGGCCGGTCTCAGGGCAGGGCGGAGTGAGGGCAGGGCG
This sequence comes from Streptomyces sp. ActVer, assembly GCF_027270795.1. Taxonomy (NCBI): domain Bacteria; kingdom Bacillati; phylum Actinomycetota; class Actinomycetes; order Kitasatosporales; family Streptomycetaceae; genus Streptomyces; species Streptomyces sp. ActVer. The sequence goes on along the minus strand of NZ_JAPWHT010000236.1, from coordinate 9,782 downwards.
GAGTGAGGGCAGGGCGAAGCAGGGTGTGTGGTGAGGTGTGGTGCGGGAGCGCCTCAGGAAGAGGCGCTGCTCTTGCGGCTCGGGAGAAGGTTGCGCTCTTGCGGCTCGGAGATGTGGCGCTCGTGCGGCTCGTGGAGATGTGGCGCTGTTGCGGCTCTGGAAGCAGGCGTTACGCGGGTGAGAAGAGGTGGTCGCTGATGAGCCGGGCCGCGCCGATGACTCCGGCGGTGGGGCCCAACTCCCCCAGAACGATCGGGAGGTTGCCGGTCGCCAGAGGCAGCGACTGGCGGTAGACCTGGGTGCGGATCGCGGCGAGCAGGGTGTGGCCGAGTCCGGTCACACCGCCGCCGATCACCACCAGGCCCGGATTGAAGAAGCTGACGAGTCCGGCGATGACCTGGCCGGTGCGGTTGCCGCCCTCGCGGATCAGATCGAGCGCGGTGGCGTCGCCCGCGGCGGCCGCGGCGGCGACGTCGACGGCGCTCAGGGCGCCAGCCGCCTCCAGTCGTGCCGCCAGTTCCTGGGAAAGCCCCTGCTGGGCGGCCTCCGTGGCGTCGCGGGCGAGCGCGGCGCCGCTGAAGTGGGCCTCCAGGCAGCCCCGGTTGCCGCACGCGCACGGGCGGCCGTCCGGCACGGCCTGGATGTGGCCGATGTCGCCGGCGCTGCCCGTCGTACCGCGGTAGACCTCACCGCCGACGACGATTCCGCAGCCGATACCGGTACCGATCTTGACGCAGAGGAAGTCGCCCACGGAACGGGCCACGCCCGCGTGCTGCTCCCCCATCGCCATCAGGTTCACGTCGTTGTCGACCATGACGGGGCAGCCGAGGTCCTGACTCAGTGCCTCGCGGACCGGGAACCCGTCCCAGCCCGGCATGATCGGCGGGGCGACCGGGACACCCTCGGGGAAACGGACCGGGCCGGGTACGCCGATGCCGGCGCCGTCGAACCCCTCCGCGAGCCCCGAGGCCCTCAACTTCGCTGCCATGGACAGGACTTGCTCGAAGACCGCGACCGGACCCTCGCGTACGTCCATGGGCTGGTTGATGTGCCCCAGCACCTCCAGCTCCGCGTTGGTGACGGCCACGTCGACCGAGGTGGCGCCGATGTCGACCCCGAGGAAGCGCAGTGCGGGAGCGAGCCGGATGTTGTGGGAGCGGCGGCCGCCGCGCGAGGCGGCGAGTCCGTCGGCCACCACAAGGCCCGTTTCCAGCAGCCGTTCGACCTCGACGGCCAGCTTGGACCGCGAGAGGTCCACCTGATCGCCCAGCTGGGCCCGCGAGTTGGGCCCCCCGTCACGCAACAGCCTGAGCAGCCGCGCCTGGTGGGCGTTTCCGGGTCGCGCCGTCATGCGTCTCACGAGCCCCTCCCGGCCTCATCGGCACCGCCGTCGTTGGCTTTCGAGTGGAACGTAGCAGCGGCTGCCGAAGCTGGGAAGAAGTTGAGCCCAAATTGCCGACGACTTCTTCCACTGAGAGGACAAAGCGAGCTGGAGCGGTGGCCACGCGCGGAACGGCACAGCAGGATGGGCACCCTGTGCTCCGCGCTGCCGTGGCCCGGGGCGGGAGGGGGGAACTCATGATCCTGGTGACGGGTGCCACGGGGAACGTCGGCGCCGGAGTGGTGCGCGCGGTGGCGGCCGCGGGTGAGCCGGTGCGGGCGATGAGCCGTTCGGGCGAGGGGGCCGGACTGCCGCAGGGTGCCGAGGGGGTGGCCGGCGACCTGAACCGCCCGGAGACCGTACGGGAGGCGCTCGACGGGGTGCGCGCCCTGTTCCTGATGCCCGGGTACGAGGGCCAGCGGGCCGTCCTGGCCGACGCGCGGGCGGCCGGTGTCGAGCGGGTCGTGATGCTCTCCGGCAAGTCGGCGGCGGTCGACGACGGAAACGCGGTGACCCGCTATATGCGGGCGTCGGAGAACGGGGTGCGCGAGTCCGGGCTCGCCTGGACCTTCCTGCGGCCCGTGAGCTTCATGTCCAACGCGGTGTCGCTCGCGGACCAGATACGCAAGGGCGACGAGGTGCGCGTGCCGTTCCCCGGTGTCCGTACGGCGGACATCGATCCGTACGACATAGCCCAGGTCGCCGCCCGGGCCCTCCTCTCGCCCGAACACGCGGGCCACGCCTACACCCTGACGGGCCCTCAGTCACTGCTGCCCGCCGACAGGATCGCCGTCCTCGGTGAGGTGCTGGGCCGCGAGCTGCGTACCGTCGGCCTCACGGACGAGGAGGCCCGCGAGGCGCTGGGGGCCGCCTTCCCTGCTCCGTACGCCGAGGCGTTCCTCCGCTTCTTCGCCGACGGGATCCTGGACGAGTCCCAGGTCCTGCCCACGGTCGAGGAGGTCACGGGCCGACCACCACGCACGTTCCGCCAGTGGGCGACGGAACACGCGAACGCCTTCTGACGGCCCGGCCCCGCAAGGGGCGCGGGGAACTGCGCGTCCGGCCACGACGCACCCGCAGACGGCACCGAACCTCCCAGACGCACCCGGCGCCCGGCGGAGCGCAAACGCTCAGTCGCGCGGTCGCGCGTGGTACGTCCTGCGGGTGTGCTCGGTGTGGGCGCGCATGACCTCGGTCGCGCGCTGCTCGTCGCGGGCGGCGATCGCGGCGATCAGGTCGCGGTGCTCGATCCAGGACTGGTGGCCGCGCTGCCGGGCGACCGGCGTGTAGTACCAACGGACCCGCCGGTCGACCTGGGCGGCCAGCTCGGCGAGGACCGTGTTGCCCGCGAGCTCCATGACCTTCGCGTGGAAACGGGCGTTCGTCGCGACCGCCCCGTCCACGTCGTCGGCGCCGACCGCCTCCTCGCCCTGGGCGCACAGCTCCTCAAGGGCGGCGATCCCCGCCGTGCCCGTGTTGGCCGCCGCCAGCCGGGCGGCCTCGGCCTCCAACAGCGTGCGCACAGTGAGGAGTTGGTCGGCCTCGGCCTCCGTCGGTTCGTGCACGAAGGCTCCCTGGGCGGGCCGCAGATCGACCCATCCCTCGGTGTTCAGCCGCTGCAGCGCCTCGCGCACGGGCTGCCGGGAGACCCCGAGGTGCCCCGCCAGCTCGCTCTCGACCAGATGCTGGCCGGGCTGCAGGGCACGTGTGGTGATCAGTTCGAGCAGCGCTTCGTAGACACGGTCCCGGAGCGGTCCCGGCCGTTCGAGCTTGGGCACCGACCCCTGCGGCAGTCCGGTCGACAACATCGCGGTCCCCCTCCTGGGCAGTGGCGGCGTGCGCGCCGACAGCACGGCAGCCTCAAAGCCAGTATCAATTGTCTTTCGTCTACAGTCTACGGCGCACAATGGCCAGGCCGAGGGGGAGTTGACCTCGTCACACGCCCCTTCCGAGGGGCTTGCTCACCGGAATACGCGCACGTCACGGGCAGCGGATGACCTGTCCCGCGTACGAGAGGTTGCCGCCGAAGCCGAAGAGCAGGACCGGGTCGCCGGTGGAGATCTCGCCGCGTTCGACGAGCTTGGACAGGGCGATCGGGATGCTGGCGGCGGAGGTGTTGCCCGACTCGGTGACATCGCGCGCGACGACCGCGTTCACGGCGCCGATCTTCGCGGCGAGGGGCTCGATGATGCGCAGGTTGGCCTGGTGCAGCACGACCGCGGCCAGTTCCTCGGGGGTCAGGCCGGCGCGCTCGCAGGCCGCGCGCGCGAGGGACGGGAGCTTGGTGGTCGCCCAGCGGTAGACGCTCTGGCCCTCCTGCGCGAACCGCGAGGGGGTGCCCTCGATGCGTACCGCGTGTCCCATCTCGGGCACCGAGCCCCACAGCACGGGCCCGATGGCGGGCTCCTCGGCGGCCTCGACGACGGCGGCCCCCGCCCCGTCCCCGACGAGCACACAGGTCGTCCGGTCCGTCCAGTCGGCCACGTCGGACATCTTGTCGGCGCCGATGACCAGCACCCGGGTCGCGGCACCCGCGCGGACGGCGTGGTCGGCGGTGGCCAGGGCGTGCGTGAAGCCCGCACAGACGACGTTGACGTCCATGGCGGCGGGCGACGGGATGCCGAGGCGGGCGGCGACCCGGGCGGCCATGTTCGGCGACTTGTCGACGGCGGTGGAGGTGGCCACCAGGACGAAGTCGATGTCGTCGGGGGCGAGGCCGGCGGCCGCCAGGGCCTTGGCCGCCGCGTGCGCGGCCAGCTCGTCGACCGGTTCGTCGGGGCCCGCGATGTGCCGCGTACGGATGCCCACCCGGCTCGTGATCCACTCGTCGCTGGTGTCGACCAGGTCCGCCAGGTCCTCGTTGGTGAGGATCCTGGCGGGCTGGTAGTGGCCGACAGCGGCGATGCGTGAGCCGTTCATGGGCGGTCCCCTTGGTTGCCTGGGTAACGGGACTCACCAGTCTGATCAGGTACTCACGGGTACGAGGGCACGTAATGCCACAGGATTGGTGTGCCACCCTTGTCGGCTTCTGTCAGGCCCTCGGACACCCGAACACCTACCCTGTGAACAATTGGGTGGCCTTCTGCACCAGCTCGTACAGACCATAGGCCAACGGAGCGCCCACCCAGAGCCAGGCGAACGCGATCAACGGACGACGGTCGGGCGCGCTGCCCTCAGGCGGACTGCTGTCGCTCGTGGACATCGGAGGCCTCCCTCTGGGCGGGGATGTGATGGCGGGCGTTGACCGGGCGGACCAGTTCGTTGGCGACGAAGCCGATCACGAGCAGCCCGATCATGATGACCAGTGACACTCCGTAGAGGGACGCTCCTGATTTGCCGGCCTCCTCCTGGCGGTCCGCGATCCAGTTGACGATCAGTGGTCCGAGGACTCCGGCGGTCGACCAGGCGGTGAGCAGCCGCCCGTGGATCGCGCCGACCTGGTAGGTCCCGAAGAGGTCCTTCAGGTAGGCGGGGATGGTCGCGAAACCGCCTCCGTAGAAGGAGAGGATCACCAGGGCGCAGCAGATGAACAGCGGCTTCGAGGAGTCTCCGACCCAGGCGATGAGGGCGTACATCAGCGCGCCGACGCCCAGGTAGACGCGGTAGATGTTCTTGCGCCCGATCAGGTCGGACGTCGACGACCAGCCGATACGGCCCGCCATGTTCGCCGCCGAGAGCAGCGCGACGAACCCGGCCGCCGCCGACACCGAGACGGGTGTGGAGGTGTCCGAGAAGAAGTCCGTGATCATCGGGGCGGCCTTCTCCAGGATGCCGATGCCCGCGGTCACGTTCATGCAGAGCACCACCCACAGGCACCAGAACTGCGGGGTGCGTATGGCGCTGTTCGCGGAGACCTGTACGCCTTGGAGTGGCGCCGGAGTGCCGTCGGCCGCGGTCTTCGTGGGGCGCGGCACGCGGACCAGGAACACGCCGAGGGACATGAAGACGGCGTACGTCAGTCCGTGCACGAGGAACGCCTGGGCGATGCCGGAGCTGTCGGAGCCGAAGGACTCCAGCATCTGCGCGGACCACGGCGAGGCGATGAGCGCGCCGCCGCCGAAGCCCATGATGGCGATGCCGGTGGCCATGCCCGGCCTGTCCGGGAACCACTTGATGAGCGTGGAGACGGGCGAGATGTAGCCGATGCCCAGGCCGATGCCGCCGACGAAGCCGTAGCCGAAGACGATCAGCCAGTACTGCTCGGTGGCGGCGCCGAGCGCGGAGAGCAGGAAGCCCGACGAGAAGCAGATCAGGGCGACCGTCATCGCCCAGCGCGGCCCGTTGCGCTCGACGAGTGTGCCGCCGAACGCGGCGGACAGGCCGAGCATCACGATGCCGAGCTGGAAGGGCAGGGCGCTCTGGGTGCCGCTGAGGTCGAGCGCGGACTCCAGGGACGGCTTGAACACGGACCAGGCGTAGGCCTGTCCGATGGAGAGGTGGACCGACAGGGCCGCGGGCGGGACCAGCCAGCGGCTCCAGCCCGGTGGGGCTACAGGGGGACTCATGATCCCGGACGATAGGAACCGGTCGGCCGGTTGGGAAGACGGCCACACGAACGCGTATGCCGTGTGCGGTGAACGGTATGCGATGCGCGACGAACGGTCGGTTCGGTCCGACGAACGGCATTCGGGCGCCGCGCTCGGCCGGACTCGGCCGAACTCGACTGCTCCACCAAGGGTGTTCGGTGCGCGACGCTCAGCGAACCCCGAACCGTGTCCGGCGACACCGGGCGGAGCCCCCGAGCCTGTCGCAGGTGCTGCGCGAACCCTTGCTGCCCCAACTCCCATACTGTAGACAATATTCAGTCGACATGGTTCAACGCTGTTCAGCGTCTCCTCGGTACCCTCGACCGAACGGAGCCCCTCCCGTGAAAGTGGCAGTTCTCGGCGCCGGTGCTATCGGCGCCTACGTCGGTGCCGCGCTGCATCGCGCGGGTGCCGATGTGCACCTCATCGCCCGTGGACCGCATCTCGCGGCCATGAGGCAGCACGGAGTGCGAGTGCTCAGTCCGCGCGGCGACTTCACCGCGCGGACGCACGCCACCGACGACCCGGCCGAGGTCGGCCCGGTCGACTTCGTCCTCCTGGGCCTGAAGGCCAACTCGTACGCGGCGTGCGGGCCGCTCATCGAGCCTCTCCTGAACGACACGACAGCGGTGATCGCCGCTCAGAACGGCATCCCCTGGTGGTACTTCCACCGGCACGGCGGCCCGCACGACGGCCACCGTGTCGAGAGCGTGGACCCGGGCGGCGCGGTCAGTGCGGTGATCGCGCCCGAACGGGCCGTCGGCTGCGTCGTCTACGCGGCGACCGAGCTGGAAGGACCGGGAGTCGTCCGCCACTTGGAAGGCACCCGGTTCTCCGTCGGAGAACCGGACCGCTCGGTCTCGGTGCGCTGCACGGCGTTCAGCGAGGCCATGATCGCGGGCGGACTCAAGTGCCCCGTCGAGCCTGACCTGCGCAACGACATCTGGCTCAAGCTGCTCGGCAACATCTCCTTCAACCCCATCAGCGCCCTGGCCCGCGCGACCATGCGGCAGATGTGCCTGCACGGCGGTACGCGCCGGGTCATCGAGATCATGATGACCGAGACGCTCGCGGTCGCCGAGGCACTGGGCTGCGAGGTGGGCGTCTCCATCGAACGGCGGCTGGCCGGCGCGGAGCGCGTCGGCGACCACCGCACCTCGACGCTCCAGGACCTGGAGCGCGGCAAACCGCTCGAACTCGACGTGCTGCTCGCCGCAGTCGTCGAACTCGCGGAGATCACCGACGTCCCGGTGCCCACGCTCCGCACCGTCCACGCCATCTCGGACCTGCTCGCCCTGAGGACAGCCGCATGAGGACTTCCATCAGGACTTCCATCAGGACTTCCACGAGGACCTTCACCAGGACCGTCACGAGGACTTTGAGGAACGCCGTATGAGGAAGCGCGACCGAACTCCCAAGACGTACAACCGACTTGAGTATCCGCTGGTCCGTGACTCGCGCGACGAGCCCTTCCGCAGGGCGAGTTGGGACGAGGCCCTGGACCGAGCCGCCCGGGGCCTGGGCGCGGCACGCGACGCGTTCGGCATGTTCTCCTGCGCCCGCGCGACCAACGAGATGAACTACGTGGCGCAGAAGTTCGCCCGCGTGGTCATGGGCACCAACAACGTCGACTCCTGCAACCGGACCTGCCACGCGCCCAGCGTGGCGGGCCTGTCGGCAGCCTTCGGATCCGGTGGCGGCACCTCCTCGTACGCCGAGGTCGAGCACAGCGACCTCATCGTGATGTGGGGTTCCAACGCCCGTTTCGCGCACCCGATCTTCTTCCATCACGTGCTGAAGGGGATCAGGAACGGCGCCCGGATGTACGCGGTCGACCCGCGCCGCACGTCCACGGCCGAGTGGGCGGAGAGCTGGCTCGGGCTGAACGTCGGCACGGACATCCCGATGGCGCACGCGATCGGCCGCGAGATCATCCGGGCCGGGCTGGCCAACGACGCGTTCATCGAGCGGGCGACCACCGGCTTCGAGGAGTACAAGCAGCTCGTCGAGCCCTGGACGCTGTCCCTCGCCGAGAAGGTGACGGGCGTACCGGCCGCCGCGATAAGGGAGTTGGCGCACGCCTACGCCCGCGCCGAGCGCGCCCAGCTGTGCTGGACGCTCGGCATCACCGAGCACCACAACGGCACGGACAACGTCCGTGCGCTCATCAACCTGTCGCTCCTGACGGGCCATGTGGGGCGGTTCGGCTCGGGGCTGCAGCCCCTGCGCGGGCAGAACAACGTGCAGGGCGGCGGCGACATGGGCGCCATCCCGAACCGGCTGCCCGGCTTCCAGGACATCCTCGACCCGGACACTCGGCTGAAGTTCGAGTCCGCCTGGGACACCGTCATCCAGCCCCACTACGGGATGAACCTGACGGAGATGTTCGAGGCCATGGAGGAGGGCACGCTCAAGGCCGTCTACTGCATCGGGGAGAACCCGGCGCAGTCGGAGGCCGACAGCGAGCAGGCGGTACGCCGTATGCGGGCCCTCGACTTCCTCGTCGTCCAGGACATCTTCCTGACGAAGACGGCCGAGCTGGCGGACGTCGTCCTGCCCGCGACGGCCGGCTGGGCCGAGACCGAGGGCACAACCACCAACAGCGAGCGACGGGTTCAGCGGGTGCGCCGAGCGGTGATCCCGCCCGGTGAGGCCCGCGAGGACATCGACATCCTCTGCGACCTCGCCTCCCGAATGGGCCACGAGTGGAAGTACGCGGACTCCGAGGCCGTCTGGAACGAGCTGCGGTCGGTGTCCCCGGACCACTTCGGGATGACGTACGAGCGCCTGGAGGAGCACCAGGGCATCCAGTGGCCGTGCCCGGAGACGGACCGGATCGAACCGACCTATCTGCACGGCCGGTTGTGGGCGTCCGACCCGGCCGAGCGCGGCCGGCTCGCACCCTTCGGGCTGGTCCAGCACGACCCGCCCGTCGACCTGACGGACGAGGAGTACCCGATCCGGCTGACCACCGGGCGGCGGCTCGACTCGTACAACACCGGGGTGCAGAGCGGCGGTTTCGCGTCGCCGCTGCGGCGCGGTGAGTACGTCGAGCTGTGCCCGGAGGACGCGGAGCGCTACGGCGTGGTGGTCGGCGAGGAGGTCCAGATCTCCTCGCGGCGCGGGGCGGTGGTGGCGCCGGTGTGGGTCGACACGGCGCTGCGGCCCGGGCTCGCGTTCATGACCATGCACTTTCCCGACGAGGTGGACACCAACCAGCTGACGATCGAGGCCAATTGCCCGATCGCGGGGACGGCGGAGTTCAAGGCGTCGGCGATCCGGATCGACAAGCTGCCGGTTGCTATTCAAGTGAGGTGATGTCAAGTGGACCTGCGCTTCGGTGACAGCAAGCCGACGGACGAGGAACGGGCGGCCATCGACACGCTGCTCGGCCCTCCGGAGTCATCGTGGGAGGGCGCCGACCGTTCCGACGCCGACCTGAGGTGGGCACGCGGCGGGCGTGAGGCCCGGGAACGCCGTGACCTGCTGTTGCCGGGGCTGCACGCCGTCAACGACCGGATCGGCTGGATCAGCGAGGGCGCCCTCGACTACCTCTGCCGACGGCTGACCGTGCCGCCGGCGGAGGCCTACGGGGTCGCCACCTTCTACGCGATGTTCTCGGTGAAGCCGCGGCCCGCGACGGTCCTGCACGTCTGCACGGACCTCGCGTGCGCGGCGGCGGGTGCATCGGAGCTGTGCGCGGGCGTCGAGGCCAGGCTCGGCCTCGGCAGCGGTGTGAGCGTCGAGCGCAGCCCCTGCCTGGGCCTGTGCGAACGCGCTCCGGCCGCGCTGGCGATCAAGGCCGGGGATCCGGTGCGTACGGCCGTGTCGGCGCCCGCGACCGTCGAGCGGGCCGTGCTCGCGGCGAGCGCGCC